>DATHTZ010000299.1:0-4766 GCA_035462675.1 Nitrospiraceae bacterium
CCACAGCTTAATGTCGAGTCCGAGGCGAATCCCTAAATCTGATACCTGCTTGAGCAGCATAACGGCTTCCCCTTCAGGCGGCAGCCGTTCTTGCTTTTTGGCAAGCTCAATCTCGAGTTGCTTACTGGCCGCAATAAGCTCATCAAGATGTTTGACTTTAATGGTCAACGTTTGAATCTCGCTGTCGAGCGTGCCGATCGCTCCCTGGAGCCCTGCAATCTCCATAGATTTCGGTTCAGCAACATAGTAATAGAACCCGACAATAATCCCGGCAAGAACCATCACGAGAAGCCCCAGTTTCTGAACCAAGGGGATCGACCGCAATAGCTCAAGATTCATGGAAGGCAGCTTCATCATTCTTACCCTTTGAGACGGAAACCAAGTTTAAACTGGTAGATATTGAGTTGACTCTCCATCGCGGCGCGACTTTCTTGAAGATTGATATTCGAAAAATAGTCGGTACGGCGCAGGTTGTTCACGAACTCCACCACATCATCGTTGGTCGCCGCACGACCTTCAAGATCGATTTCCTTCCCGGTGACCGCGACCCTTACGAGCCACACTTTCAACGGTTCCAAGCTTTGACTGACGTGGTCGAGCACCTTCACAGGGCCGACACGTGACTTTTCCAATTCATCGATAATACGATTCTTGTCTTCTAGGACTTTCTTCCGTATTTCAAAATCGGAAACTTGCTTCACTTGTTCCTTTAACTGCACGACCTGCTTCTCCTTATCAAGCTTTTCAGTCTGCCGTGCGTTGATCTCTTCATCGAGTGAGACCGAGTACCACCAGCAACCCGCCAGGGTAATGAACAACAGCCCCACGCCCAACAACGCCTGCGCTCTGACATCATACTGAGGCTTCGCCTTATGCCCCTTGGGTCCCGGCAATAAATTAATACGAATCATCGATCTCCCACCGTTCTAAGAGCCAATCCAACCCCCACGGCAGCCAGCGGGGCTAATTCCGCTAACGTATTCTGATCGAAACCGGCCCCTGAAGTATCGATTTCACCGAACGGATTAGCCACCTCGACTACAGCCTGCATTCGATCTCTCAGTTGCGTAACCAAGCCCTTGACCTGAGCGCCCCCGCCGCACAAGAGAACCTGCTGAACGTCCGCATCCGGCATGGTTGACTTGAAATAATCGATGGTCCGTGCAATCTCTGACGCAACCTCGGCGTTAACACTGTCGACGACCGTGGTCAGCGCGGCCTGATTACTCTCTGCCGAACGTTCGTTTTTTTTCGTTCCCTCTGCCTCTTCGTAGGACATCCCCATTTCTCGCTGAATGGCCTCCGTATAGCGGTTTCCTCCGATAGGAATATCACGTGTAAATAATGAGGTACCGCCTCGAACAATATTGATATTCATGACACTGGCGCCAATATTCACGAGAGCGGTCGTATCCTCCTGCGAAACAGGATAGTTAATCGCGTGCATGTTTTCGATCGCAAAGGCATCCACGTCCATGACGATCGGAAACAGTCCCGCCCCTTTGACGAGTTCGGTCAGCTCGTTAATTTTGTCTTTCTTTGCCGCTACCAGAATGATCGACATCTCTCCCTGTGTATCGCCCGCAGCATCGGACGAAGGCAACACACTAAAGTCGATATTCACCTCATTAATATCGAAGGGGATGTACTGCTCTGCGGCCAGCCTCACCTGCCCCTCCAACTCCTCATCAGGCATCGGCGGCAGGCTGATCTTTTTAATAATGACCGCATGGCCAGAAATCGATACGGCAACTTGCTTTACCTTGATCTTTGTTTCCTCGAACAACTCCTTAATCGCCGACACTACACGACCCTCGTCCATCACCGTACCGTCGACGATGACTTCCGGTTCGAGTGGTTTGAAGCCAAATTTTTGCAGAGTGTACCGCCCTCGGTTTTCCTTCAACTGGACAATTTTGATACCGCTCGACCCGATATCCAACCCGACGAGTTGCCGTTTCGGGGCTAACATCGAGAACAGGTCGGTTTCGGCGAGACTCTTGAATGAACTCAACATACGTGCCTCTGACTGTACATGACTATCCGTGCAAGACAAGTCTTTCTGTGAATTTTGCGCAGGCTGTTATTCATAACCACACCCCCACACACTTAAATGTCTTTAAGAAAGAATGTCGAGCGAGACCATTCTGGTTACTCACCTGCGTCCTGCTCTTCATTCCGTATTCCCTTGTATGTTTGTATATGAGAAGCTGCTTGATCCTGACTCACACCCGAGTACGCGTCCGAACAATACGTCTACACTGGGGATTGGCTTCATGCACATGCTAACTATAGTCCATATGCTCTACCTGTCAAGCAAATCGCTTTTCGTACGTACATGTATAGAGACACGAACGAGTGGTTGGGTGCGGGAGGGGGTTATTGCCTATTGAGATCGCGATGCGCGACGGTCACTTGATATCCAAGCACTGAAAAACTTTCTTGGAGTCGGCCGGCAATCGCCACAGACCGATGACGCCCGCCGGTGCAACCAATCCCAACACTCACATAGCTGCGGCGCTCTCGCTCGAAAAGAGGAATGAGAAATTTGAAGAGACCCTCCAGCTGTCCAATCAACGTGACGGCATCTGGATCAGCCAGCACATAGGTCCGTACTCGTGGGTCTTCCCCAGTCAATGGTTTAAGGTCTGGAATGAAGAACGGGTTCCGCAAGAATCGGACGTCAAACAGGAGATCAATGTCGTACGGCACACCGAACTTGTAGCCAAATGTCACGAGCGAGATGGTCAATCGGCACGGCGCTCCCTCCTGTCTAAACTGCCGATCCAATAACTCTCGTAGCTCATGCACCGTCAAATCCGAAGTATCAATAATACGGTCGGCGTGGCCCCGCAGATCGGCGAGACGCTCCTTTTCAAACCGTACTCCCTCCAGTACCGGGAGATGCGGCAGGAGTGGGTGAGGTCTCCGAGACTCCGAGAATCGGCGAACCAACACCTCTTCACGAGCTTCAAAGAATATCAACTCAACCGCATGGCCGAGCGCTTTCACGCGCTCAAGAATCCCTACGAGATCGGAAAAGAACACGCGCTCCCTGATATCGATACCGAGCGCGACATTCTTAATCTCCCCTCCTTGCTGATGACACAGCTCGACAAAAGTCGGCAGAAGCGCTGGTGGCAAATTGTCGATGCAGAAATACCCGGCATCCTCAAAGCATTTGAGCGCATGCGATTTCCCTGAGCCAGAAAGACCGCTGATTACAACCAACTTGAGTGTCGCCATGTCTATCTACCCCTTACGGATCGATCAGGACCATTCGATCGCGATCGAGACGCTGTAGAATCTGCAATTTTCCAGAAGACCGTGCCGTGAATACCACCAGTGAACCAGGCAGAGGGTCTAAACGGCGTTTCGCGTCCTCCAAAGTCAGGACCACCTTGGTTGGACAAACGACTTCAATCTTTTCCTCTTCCTTGCGAATAGCCGGGTGCAGCACCTTACGAACCGATCTCTTCATTGATTGTTTATGATCAGCCTGGCGTTCCTTGTATTTTCGTATCTGGGTGCCCAAGCGGTCCACAAGCTGATCGATGGTCGCGTACATTTCCAACGTCGAAGCTTTTGCCTGAATCCGTCGCCCTTGCATCGTACAGACAACCTCTGCATGATGCTGAAGCTTACTCACACCCAGGATCACTTCCAGGTGGCTCAGCTTCACTTCATACCTCACGAGCCGCTCAAATCGACTTTCAATATATTGTCTGAGCGCGAACGTGATCACGAGGTGTCGTCCTGTAATTTTCATCGACATTCATCCTTTCAGGCCGAATAATCTCGGCCTCTCTGCCATTGACTATGATTATTGGATCTGAGCATCTACAGCACCAGGGGAAACACCAGATAGGAGAACACAATAGACGCAGCTGGGTAGGGAAGGTCTAACAGTCTGCAAAAAATCTAATGTGGCCACACCAGAACGCCGATGGTTCGCACGTGTGGGACAGCCCCAGTCTCTTTGATCATCTGATCCATCTGTTACCCACTGCAACCAGACAGACGGAACAGACCAATTGAATACGGCAGGCTGAGAGACTGTTTCGGCATCCTGTTAAAAAAATCGTTTGCGCTGAGTGGCGGAAGGAATATGTTCCTCTGCCCGATACTTGGCCACCGTCCGTCGCGCGATCACAACCTGCTGCGAGAGCAGCCGTGCAGCAATCTCTTCATCTTTCAAGGGGTGGCTCGCGTCTTCCTCCGCCACCATTTTCCGGATCATCTCTCTCACCGTCACGGAGGACATCATATCGGATGGCTGGTCCGCTCGCTGCAGGCCGGCGTTGAAGAAGAATTTCAACTCCAACATCCCCTGCGGGCAATACATATACTTGTTTGCCGTCACACGACTGATTGTCGACTCGTGCATCCCAATATCCTCAGCCACCTGCTTAAGCACCAACGGTTTTAAATGCTGTACCCCTTTTTCAAAGAACTGCTCCTGAAACTTCACGATACTCGACACCACCTTTACGATCGTCTTATTCCGCTGCTCGATACTGCGGATGACCCATTGCGCTGCCCGCAGCTTTTCGTCCAGATAGGCCTTCGTCTCCACCGACCCGCTCTCTCCTGCCCCCATCAATTGCTTATAGTACGGACTGATCCTCATACGAGGCAATCCATCGTCGTTCAGTAGGACTACCCACTCCCCTTCATTCTTGACGACAAACACGTCAGGGACAATCACATAGTTCTGGGTGTTCGTAAACGGTCGTCCGGGCTTCGGCTCAAGCGCTTCGATGACC
>DATHTZ010000300.1:0-4095 GCA_035462675.1 Nitrospiraceae bacterium
CAGGTAAGGAGTGGCAAAGCCTCGAAGAGACTTTTGGAAATCATTGCCCGACGCAGCGTAGGAAGCAGCGCAATGTAGCGCCGAACCGCCTACACCTGTGCGGAGATCATCCAGAATAATTGCATCACCGGAAGACGTTCCCTGTCTCCGTACATGAAAGATATGACTGAAGCAGAAAACGGACAGATCTTGACTAGTCAGAAAGGGTGGCATTGTTTGAACTGTAGAGATATCACGGATCACGCCATTGTCGACCATCATCAGTCGGCTGCGAGTGTTCCTGCGAAATCGAAGCGGCGTTGGTGGGGAGTTGCTCTTAGGTATGTATGAATTCCGGTTTGTGGACAAGCAGATGGATTGCCGCATCGCATGTTCGAATAATTCTGCGCCTCTTTTCTGTCGAGAAGTCTGCACGGATGAGGATCGGCTTCTTGAATGACACATGCTACACCGTTCACATACGGAAAGGAGAGCCGGAAGGTCTCAATGATTTTGAACTCATTGCTGCATGTGGTTGGCAAGCCAATGAATATGCCAGACATCGCTTCTTGATCACTAGGCCGCTTTAAGATCATTTGGGGATGAGGATTCATCTCCCCACCAGACCACATGACTGAATGAAGAGGAGATCAAACAATGAATAGGCATCGGCTTATTGTCGTATCAAATCGTCAACCCTACGAACATCGATGGGAGAGTGACCAACTTGTGTGTGCAAGGACAGACGGAGGGTTGACGTCGGCTCTGGATCCAGCGCTCCGCCGCTGCGGCGGTACCTGGGTTGCCTGGGGAAGCGGACCAGCCGACGGGGACGCCGTGGGACCGGACATGTGCGTCGAAGTGCCTCCAGAGTCACCGGCCTATCGGTTACGTCGCGTCTGGCTGACTCCAGATGAAATCAAGGGCGGCTACCTCGGCTATGCTAATCAGGTACTGTGGCCGCTGTGTCATATCACGTTGGACCGGATCAACTATCTGAAAGCGTTTTGGCCGGCCTACCGGTCGGAGAATCACCGTTTCGCCCATGCGGTACTGGAAGAACTGGATCGAGAGCCTGGACAGGTCTGGATTCATGATTTTCATCTGGCGCTTCTTCCCGCGCTGATCAAAGCCGAGCGACCGACCGTGCCGGTGTCCGTGTTTTGGCACATCCCATGGCCCAGTCCCGATGTGTGGCGCATTCTTCCGGAACGTCGCGAAGTGCTGCTCGGACTGCTGGCGTCCGATGTCATCGTGTTCCAGACTTCCAGTCATGCGGAGGTGTTTCTCCAATGCGCGCAAGTATTCCTCGGTGCTATCATTCCCTCTTCCCGAGATCGGGTGTTGTACAACAGTCACGAAACCAGGGTGAGCGTTCACCCCATTAGTGTCGACTTTCGGATGTTCTCCGAACATGCGCGCAGTTCCTCCGTCGCACAGGCCGAGACAGTCCTACGGCAACAGTTTGGCTTTCGTGCGGGGATTCGGCTGGGGCTGGGCGTCGACCGATTGGATTACACGAAAGGCCTGTTGAAACGATTCTGGGCGCTCGACGAGTTCTTTACACAGTTTCCCCAATACCGTGGAAAGTTTACATTTCTCCAAATCGCCATCCCCACACGCACAGAGATTGATACATACCAACTCTACGGGGATCTGATTCGAGAAACGGTGGCCGATATTAACCAACGACACATCGCGCTATTCAAGGATACACCCAACGGCGGAAATGAATGGACCCCTATTCAATTACAGGAAGGGCGAATCGGCTTTGACGATCTGGTGGCGTTGTACCGTATGGCTGACTTGGCATTGGTCAGCTCTGTTAATGATGGGATGAACCTTGTGGCTAAGGAATATGTCGCAGCACAAGTCTGTGAAACCGGTGTGCTACTGGTGAGTCAAATGGCTGGGGCCGCAGAAGAACTGCCAGGTGCGAGCGTGATCAATCCCTATGAAATCGAAGGCCTAGCGGAAACCATCAAAGGTGCCTTGGAGATGCCGCTTGATGAGCGCCGTCGAAGAATGCGTCGGATGAGATCCTATCTCTCCGCGCATGACATCCATGCGTGGGTGGACGGATGCCTGCATGACGCCTTGGTGGGGGTGTAGCCCTGAGGGCGTGCTGCGAGAGAGTACAAGCCCCGTGTGGACGCGGCTGATCCCGCGCTCGCTTCGTGCTGTTTTTCGATTTCGAAGGGACGTTTGCCTCGATTGCCGTAGGGCCAGAGAACCTCGAACTGAAAGAAGCAGTGAGATAAGGATTAGGGCTGTTAGCGCATCGAATTCCGATCGTGATCATAAGTGGCCGGCCGGTGGGTGATGTGTGTCGCAGCATGGGATTCAGGTATCTCCATGATATAGGCCTGCACGGTTTCTCCTATGTGGAACCTGGTAAGCCATTTCGTGGTTGCGTGCACGATCTTCGCGTAGTATCGTTCGCCAATGGAAATAGACCCTCACTGCCGTCGCGGCAGATGAAGATGGCCGATAAGAATTGTTGGATCGAGGTGTTCGATGACACCCAGTACGATGCTGATGACCCTCATGTCAAAGTTGAGAGTCCCAAAGAATACGTTTCTCTGAAGAATCTTAATGCCAGGGACTGGTACCCCTAGCGCGTGGACTGCGCAGGTAGTCGGGAAATATCGACACTGATCATGGCCACGAGAGGTCTCGACCAAAGAGATGTTAAGAACTTACCTTAAGAATTTGTTCCATTCCTCTCATACTGCTGGCGTGAGCGCTTCGCCTTCGCTCCCAGTGGACCGTACTGCGTTAGTCGCCTCCACAAAACTCCTGCGTCTCGGAACAACGTATGGCGGGTGGATCATCCCAGTGGATGCCGGCCTCACCGCCGACAGCATATGTTACTGCGCCGGCGCGGGCGAAGATATCAGTTCCGACTGTGCCTTGGTTGAACGGTTCCATTGCCAAGTGCGGGTCATCGACCCGACGCCACGGGCGATCCAACACTTCCATAACTTAGAGAAAGCTGTGAGGTCCGGACAGCGGTATTCTGTGAACAACAGCGCGGAAGATTATTACCGTGTCACGGCAGAAGATTTGGGAAGACTTCGATTGGTGCCGGTCGGGCTGGCTGACAGGGACACCGAGCTGAAATTTTACCTGCCGAAAAACCCGGCCTATGTCTCATGCTCAACCGTGAACTTGCAAAAGACAGCAGAGTACTTTACGGCGCCGTGCGTTCGCGTATCGAGCCTCATGCAGCAGCTCGGTGACACGTCGATCGACCTGCTCAAGATGGACATCGAGGGGGCCGAGTATGCGGTGATCAGAGATCTGGTGGCCACAAAGCTCTTGCCTCGTGTGTTGCTCGTAGAGTTCGATGAGGCGCACACGCCGATGGACGGTGAAGCCGGCACAAGGATCAAGCACCATATTGAGCTGCTTGAGCACGCAGGGATGCGATGCATCGCTGTTGATGGCTGCAACGCCAGCTTTATTCGTGCGGGCTAGATCAATATGTCCACCCGGCCTTGCGCGGCCCATTGTGGCTGATTATTAGAGATGGACCCCTCCAACATGCCTATCGCATTGACTATTACAGCCTGAATTAGATTGCTTGACTCCCGCACTCATTGCGCCCAGGGTGATGGTGCGAGGTATGAAGCTCGCTGACTGTCCCATCTCTTGCGCTTCCTGATCCTTCCGGGCGTGACCGATTCTCCAGTCTCCTCCGTTTCGATGTCAGAGTTTCTCTGAACGGCTGTATGCTTTGTGTCATGGTCTGCTGATGGAGGCGGCCAGGACGCCGGCCGTGCTCCAGAGGATTGTTCGACTCACGCTCGCTTTCCATAGAAAGGAGTAAGCCATGCTCTACTACGCATTGGTGTTCCTGGTGGTCGGCGTAATTGCCGGCGCCTTGAATCTCGCGGGGGTGTCTGCGGTTGCGGTGCAGATTTCCTGGGTTCTGTTCTTGATCGGGATCGTGTTGGTTGCGATCCATGTGGTCACGGGGCGCTCCGCTCGGAGTGCATGACCGGAGGATGTCGGGATGCCGGACAGTGTCCTAGCATGATAACCTGACATCAATCTGACGCTGAGGTATCGATGTTTTACACAGGAGGATGATGCGATGAACGCTGATCAACT
>DATHTZ010000301.1:0-3173 GCA_035462675.1 Nitrospiraceae bacterium
GTCAACAATCCAACGCTGGTGGAACGCGGATTACGTGGAGCACTCAACCATCCTGGCACATCGGTCGTTCAAGCTGTTGTTGATCTGGCCCGAATTATTCATGACAGTTCGTCGAGAAATCGCGCAATCGCCAAACGAGCCGTACACGATGAACGACCCGCTCCGTTCCATGTATATCGCGAGGGCATGTCCTATTGTATTCACGGGGCGCGACCTGTCGGATTATCCCGCCTCACACGGCTGGATCCCCCCTACGATAAGTCGATGCAGATTGAACGATGCCTGGAAACTCTTCGCGTGGGTGTTAGGGGGTGAGATCGACGAGGACCATGTGATTCCTCTCTCAAACGGTCCCCATGTCCATATCGTTGGCAAGGCTCTGGGAAATTAGCCGTTCAAAATTGTTGCGGTGCCAAAGACGGGGTTTGATTTGGGTCCAATGGTTCTTGCCACCGTCCTCTCTCCCGGGGCCTTATGCGCTTCGACCTTGAATGACACGCACCAGAACGACCACAACCGCGATGACCAAGAGGGCATGAATGAATCCGCCCATGGTATACGAGGTAACAAGACCCAGAATCCAGAGGACGACCAAGATGATGGCAATGGTCTCGAGCATGGTTCTTCTCCTTTTGCGATAGGTTGACGAATCGTAGTGCTAGCGGCCCACTGCCGCCTCACTCATCACTCTGCTGGGGACACACGAACAGCCTCGAGAGGTGCCGGACACCAGAGGTTCTTGCTCTCCGTTCCGAGGCGGAGAGCATCAGGAACACTCTGCCTGGTGGTCAGCGTAGGCCTGTCTTCTGTGAGGCCCTTCCTCCCTCGATCACCGCACACAGTCGAACCTCAGAAATGATTCTCCCACGCCCGGTCTCGATCCGAGAGGCTCCCAACAGAGAACGGCCCTCAGGAGGAAAGACCTCCCGAGGACCAAGCAATCTGCTGACTCGACTGGGAGAACTTATGGCGCGGGAGCAGGGGCTGCCGGAGCGGTTTTTGCCGCGTCTTTGTGCGTCTTCGTCATCTCCTTCTGTTCCGTCTTCTTGCCCTTCACAGGCCCATTCGGCCGAACCGGCTCACGTTTATTACCTAATACAGAAGGTTCTTGAGATAGCTTACCCGTCGGCTCCATTTGATCGCCATATCGAGCCCCTTCGCCAGAATACGTACGTGGCTGAACCTTCTCGCCCTTCATGGCATCGTCAGGGACCGGCTCACGTTTCATGGCATCGTCAGCCCGGACCGGCTCACGTTTATTACCTAATACAGAAGGTTCTTGAGATAACTTACCCGTCGGTTCCATTTGATCGCCATATCGAGCGCCTTCTTCAGCCAGGGCCAGCGAGCTGGTCCCCATCAGGCACAAGGCCGCAGACACGGCAACGGTTAATCTACGCATGAGACACCTCCTCAATGGATGTTATTAAATTTTTAATAAGTAGAACCTACTCCGCGAACCTACCCCGCATGCGATGCAGGAGACGTTCGATGCCCGGACGCTGGCCTAGCAGGCCCTGGAGCCGCTGCGGTGGAACGCCGGCTGGTAAACTCCGACATCATACTCAACGTCGGTCTGTCTTCCGTGACGCCCATCCTCCCTCGATCACGGCACACACTAGGCCACCTTGATCTCGATGGCTGTCGGCTTCGCTTTCTGGGATTTCGGGAGATGCACGTGGAGCATCCCGTCTGTGAAGTCGGCAGTCACCTTGCCCCCGTCCGCATCTTCGGGAAGCGAGAAGCGGCGCACGAAGCTCCCGTACGCACGTTCAATCCGGTGATACTTCTTCCCTTGTACTTCCTTCTCGAATGTCCGTTCGCCAGAAATCGTCAGGACCTCGTGCTCTACGTCAGGCGCACGTCCGCTTTCTTCACATCCGGCAACTCAGCCTTGATGAGGTACTCCTTGTCATCCTCTGTAATGTCTACCAGGGGCGACCACTGGGCCACTGTCAGGGCTTCCTTCCCCCCATGGCCCGGCGCCTCCCGAGTTCCCACCATTGCCGCCAACCGGCGTTCCAAGTCCTCTAGCTCTTTCAAAGGTTTCCGAGTTCTGAAGAGGTCATCGCGGTGCAGTGTGTTCATGGCCGTACTCCTTTCGTGACGGAAGCTGATGTGAGCGACCCGCATGGCCGCGTCACGCGTGATGGACTGCTCCACCCAGCTCCCGTTCCGCCTTCAACCAATCCTCCAGGTCCCTACCATCTTGCCGGCCCCGTTTCTCATACAGTTCGTAGGCGCGTTGGGCAATGTGGGCGTGATCAGCCGCAGCTCGTTTGAATGCCTGTGCCATTTGGCCGGTCTGCTCACCGGCCGGACCGGTGTGGGACGTCGCCGGTGATCGTTGTGCAGTGGTTCGACTGAGATTCGTGTCCTTCATGGCGCCCCCCCTATTATTATTGAAGCCCTGCGCTTCGTCGTCCGCCGACATCACTGCGGTCTAGGCTCGACGGACAGAACGCCCATGTATTATGCGAGTGAGACCGTTAGGACTTTTCTTTCACCGTAAGATCATTCTTCACCGACTTCACGCCGGGGACCTGCCGGGCAGTCCAGGACGCTTGGGCACTGGTCATGAGGTTCCGCACCTCGCCCGTGAGCGAGACGACCCCCGCATTGCTCCGCACATCAATATCGGCGTTCTTCAGAAGTGCGTCTTTTGAGAAGTGGTCCTTCACGCGTCCCGTAATGGCCTCATCCTTCTCCTCCACTACGTCGCGTACAGACGGGGCCACCACCTGTAATTCGTTTTTCACCGTCTTGACGCCATCGAGCCCTGCGGTGATCCCCTCCGCCGCACGCTTCGCCTCGTCGGAATCAACCTTCCCGCGGAGCACTACCAGGCCCTCTGTGGTCTCGACCTCGATCTGTCTCCCTTTGACCCGGGAATCGGCCGCGAGGGCGATCTTGGTTTTTGCCGTCAGCCACGAGTCGTTGACCAGCACTTTTTCCTTGGATATGTCCACGGCGGTGGCTGGTGTCGCGATGAATGCCGCGCCGATAATCAGAGCGGTGCAGAGCGTGACCCAATAGTGTGTCTTCATGATCTTCTCCGTACCTGAATTGTGAAATTGCTTCGTGAGCCATTTCGCTCTTCATGACTTCCCGTCAGTACGTCTTTCCCTTTGTGGCGTCCGGCTGAGACAGCTGATGCCACTGGTCGGCCCACT
>DATHTZ010000302.1:0-4395 GCA_035462675.1 Nitrospiraceae bacterium
CCTCCGGCATTGTTCCCACTCGGGTGAAGTCCGCGCTCGATGCGCTGACGCAAGGCGTGGTTATGATCGACACGCGGGATTTAATCGTCTTGGCGAACGATACCTTCTGCCAGGCTGTAGGAAAACCGGTGACATCGTTGATCGGAACCGATCTCAGCTCCCTGGCGTGGAGGTCGGCTGTATCGGCTGACAGGGTGTCGGTGCATCCCTGGACAGAGGCGATCCTTGACAAGCAGCCTCAAGCCGACAGGTCCCTACTCCTGGACATTCCTGATGGTGGCTCACGAAAGTTCATCATCAATACTGTGCCGATTATGGACGACACCTCCACGGTGAGAGGGGCCCTGGTCTCCTTCCACGATGTGACCGAGCTCGATCGAGCGAATTCTCAACTCAAGGCGGCGAACAGCGAGCTGGAGTTGTCCCGCTTCCAAATTCTGGAAAAGAACCAGGAGCTCGAAACGACGAATACGAACCTCCATGTCGAGATGAGCGAACGGAAAAGAGCTGAGGCAGAGAAAGAAGAACTGCATCAGCAGCTCGTGCAGGCGTCGCGCCAAGCTGGTATGGCAGATGTGGCGTCGAACGTGCTGCACAACGTCGGGAATGTACTCACTAGCATAAACGTGTCGACTGATATTTTGCTGAGGACCCTCAAAAAGCCGATGGTGGGAGACGTCTGCCGAATTGCTTCGATGTTTCATGAGCATCAGGACAATTTAGAGGCATTTCTGACACAAGATTCGAAAGGCAAGCAGATTCCCTCGTATTTGGGCATGGTTGCCGAGTCTTTGAGCGGAAGTCACCAGACCATCCAGGGTGAAATCAACTCCCTCGTAAAAAAAATCGACCATATCAAACAAGTAATCATGTCGCAGCAGGATATCGCCCACGCAGGGAATGTCCGTGAGGCGGAGGCGGTTGAGGATTTGATGGAGCAGGCCTTATTGATGGGGATGCCTGAGCCGGAGAAGTACGGTATCCGAGTCGTACGAGAGTATGCCCATGCTCCGGCCATCATGACGGATCGACATCATGTCCTCCAGATTCTGGTGAATGTGATTACCAATGCCAAGAACGCCATGGTCGAATATCCGGCGAACTCGCATTGCCTCACGGTCCGGATCCTGTTGCCTACCGACCGCACAGGGTCCGTGCGATTGGAGGTGACCGACACCGGTGGCGGCATAAAAGCTGAAAACCTTCCCCGCTTATTTGCTCAGGGGTTTACGACGAGAAAGGTCGGACATGGCCTTGGTCTTCACAGCGCCGCCATCTCCGCCAAGAATCTTGGCGGAACCTTACAAGCCCGGAGCGAGGGAGAAGGGCGTGGCGCCACCTTCATGCTCGATCTCCCATTGACCTTGGTGGATGCTGCGGCATGAGTAGCGACACGACGGCCCACAATCGACGCATTCTGGTCATCGACGACAATATGTCCGTTCATGAGGACTTTCGTAAAATCTTAGTGCCGCCGAAAGATTCTGGCTTGCTTGATCAGGCGCGGGCGGCCTTGTTCGGAGAGGCACCGAGCCTCCCTACACGGGAACACTACGAGCTCGAGTTCGCGAGTCAGGGGCGAGAAGGGTGCGGTATGGTCCATGCCGCGTATGGGGAGGGCCACCCCTACGCGATGGTCTTCGTGGACATGCGTATGCCCCCGGGATGGGACGGTCTCGAAACGATCGAGAATCTGTGGTATGTCGACCCTGAACTCGAGATCGTAATCTGCACCGCCTATTCCGATCATCCGTGGGAAGACGTGAGTCGCCGCGTTGGGAACACCGACAAGCTACTCATCCTGATGAAACCCTTCAACAGTATCGAAGTCGCCCAACTGTCACATTCGCTCACGAAGAAATGGAACTTGGCGTACTTAGTCAAGCAGCAGATTGAAAGTCTCGAGTCCTTAGCGCGCCAGCGAGCGGCAGAATGGCGCGAAGCGAACGACCGCCTTCAAGAACGCATCGCCAGGAGGATTACAGAGATCGAGAAGGATCTGCCTCAGAACGATGCCGCGGCGGCATTCCGCCAGAAAGAAGAGTTTTTGGCAATCATGAGCCATGAAATGCTCATGCCTATGAACGAATTGGCCAGCATGGTAAATCTGTTGTTCGACGGCGCGCTCGATCCGGGGCAGCGAGCGCATGCGACGACTATACAGAGATGCGCGCAAGATCTCCTGGCCCTCCACAACGACATGCACGAGTTCATGGCTGGTCCGAGAGAAGAAACTCGGGCTGCACGTCAATGATGACGGCTTCCCCATCAGCGTGGACAGAAAGAACGCTATGACCAGCGATGCCAATAATCTAAATCGTCGAGTCTTGGTGATCGACGACAACCAGGCAATCCACCAGGACTTTCGCAAAATCCTTCAGACGAAAGCCTGGCACGAAGGTTTCGATCAAGCGCGGGCGGCGTTGTTCGGCGATCCGCCGCTCTCAGAAGCGCTCGAACGGTTCGACCTGGACTGCGCCGATCAGGGGCAAGCCGCCCTTATTATGGTGCAGCTGGCCCGGAATGAAGGCCGCCCGTATGCGGTGGCGTTTGTTGATATGAGGATGCCGCCCGGATGGGACGGCCTGGAAACCATCGAACACCTCTGGGAAGCGGATGCCGAGCTTCAGGTGGTCATCTGCACGGCATTCTCCGACCACCCGTGGGAGGAGATCACAAAACGGATCGGCCAAAACGACAAATTGCTGATTCTCCAGAAACCGTTCAATAGCATTGAAGTGTTGCAGCTTGCCACCGCACTCTGTCGAAAATGGGATCTTGCACATGAGGTGGCAGGACAATTGGATGAATTGAATAGACAGGTCGACAAACGAACGGCAGAACTCCAGGGCGCGAACGAACAGCTGACACAAACGAATGCTGACTTGGTGCGAACCGTAGCGAATCTTGAAGTCGCGCAAGCAGAAATCTTGCGACAAAACGACGCACTGGAGCGGCTCGCGTCTCGAGATCCGCTCACCGGATGCTTCAACCGCCGCGCTTTTTACATGCAATTTGAGACGGCTTTTGCTGAAAGTCGCGAGCATGATACCCAACTGTGCTGCCTGATGGTGGATATCGACCATTTTAAACGCATCAACGATCAGTTTGGACATGCGGTGGGGGATCAAGCCATCCAAGCTGTCGCCGGCTGTCTAAGCTCCGGGCTCCGATTGGTAGACACCATCGGTCGCTATGGGGGAGAGGAATTCTGTTTGATGTTTCCACGCACCACGCTCGCTGAAGCTGCTGATCTGGCAGAACGTCTTAGGATTCGTGTTGAAATAGAGGCTGGGGTGAGGGTGCGAACAGCATCCAGCTTGGCAATCACAGTGAGTTGCGGCATTTCATCTACGGCGTTAGGAGCGAAGACGCCTTTGGACTTGATCGATCAATCGGACAAGGCTCTCTACGCGGCCAAGGAAAGTGGGCGGAATTGTGTCATGGTGCTTGATCTGATTATCGCCGGGGCGAACGCGTCCGATCAGTTTGAGCCGCAAGTCAGGCGGATTACTCCACGGGTGTCGAGCCCACAGGCTTCCCGGTGACGGAGGCTTGCCTTGTTGCTGATATAAGGCAGCGAGGCCGTGCATGGAATTGAGAAGGAACAGATGATATGAGCCGCATCCTAAGCTGCCCGCGATGCCAGAAGGACGGCCTCTTGCGGTCTCACCCGCAATCGCCACGCGAGCATCTCGCCTCCTTCCTCTTCGTGGCGCCCTTCCGTTGTCCGTCGTGCAGTCACCGCTTTCTCGCGTCCCATCTTTGGCTGGACCATTCCACGCATCCGATCGATCGCCGCGAACACCTCAGGATTCCCGTGCGACTCTATCTCTCATTCTCCGGGGGAAAGGTTCGAGGTGAGGGAACGGTGCTCGATCTCTCGATGGGTGGCTGTATCATCAAGAGCGAGACCCAGGTTCATAAGGACGACATCTTCTATTTGCAATTGACACTTGGAGAAGGTGAAAGCCCTCTTGAAGTGGCCGCGATGGTCCATTCTGTGAGTGCTCGCGGTATCGCCTTCAAGTTCCTTCGAGCCGCTCAAGAAAACAAGCGCCTGCTTGCTTTCGTCCAAGCTCAGACGTCGAATCAGTCTGACAAATCATCGCACAACGCCGGTGTCGCCGCCTGAACAGGCCAGTGAATCCCTTGCCTCGCCATACCATCGCCGACAGAATGGGACTCACAGCGATTGGCATGTTGGGGCTTCGACGGTTCTCGTCGAATGCTTAATAGGAAAACGTCCCGCAGGATGCTCAAAAAGTCCAGACTTCTCACCCGCCCTGAGTCTGTCATGACAGCCTCTTCGCCATGGGGCGCGCCTTGTTCCAAGCCAGGCCGAGTGAAGACCCGAGGAGGTACACACCGCACTTCGTGTGGGCCGTTCGCCCC
>DATHTZ010000303.1:0-6854 GCA_035462675.1 Nitrospiraceae bacterium
TGTCCAAACCCTATCAACAGCAGTTGATTGCACAGTATGGGTTCCAGGTGCCGAAGACACTCGTGACGATGGTACCGGAGGAGGCCCGCGCGTTCTACGACGCCTGTCACGGACGGCTCATCTACAAATCCATAAGCGCCGACCGGTCGATCGTGAAACCGTTGATGCCTGAGGATTTTCCGCGCTTGGCGCAGATCCGTTATTGCCCAGTCCAGCTTCAAGAAATGATCCCGGGAATGGACTTGCGGATCCACACGGTTGGAGACCATCTCTTTGCAACGGAGGTGTGGTCGGACAGCACGGACTATCGGTATGCACTTCGTGAAAGTAAGCAGCGCTCGATGCGGGCGGTTGAGCTCCCTCTGGAGTTGCAGGCCCGTTGCCTCTCGTTGGCCAAGGGGCTGGGATTGAGCATGAGTGGCATCGATCTTCGGCGGACTCCGGATGGCGCCTATTACTGTTTCGAAGTCAATACAAGCCCCGGGTTTACGTTTTTCGAGAATCACACGGGCCAACGAATCGCTGACGCCGTGGCCGATCTGCTTTGCTCAGGGAAGGCCTAATCAGGCGATGTATACAAGGTGAAATAGGAGGACCTGTATTATGAGCCGACAGCCGTTCATCACAGCCGATCTGAGACCTGACTTGACCGTCGAGTCCAATCCCGCACTGCCGAAACTGACTGAGCATGCGCCGGTAGCACAGTTGGCTGAAGTAGCTCGCGCGGTGCTGTCCGAAGAGGAACACTTTCAAGTCGAACGGGGCGATCCGGACAAACAGCGGCAGTTGATGGCGGCGGTGCCCTGTCCCAATCCCAACGTGCAAGGCACGACGCTGGAAGGAGAAACCGTCCTGCTCGACTTGAGCACGGGTCGTTACTACACGCTCAATCGTATCGGCACGGCCATTTGGGAGCGCTGTACCGGCAGCCAGTCGCTACGGGGCATTCACGCCTCGCTCTGTGCGAAGTATGAAGCCGCCTCCGACCGTATTAGCGACGACCTCCTTGCTCTCGTGACGCATCTGAGTCACGAGGGACTTTTAACATTGGAAAGGAGGTGAGGACGAATGGAGATTCAGCAGAAGGAATCCTATACCGAGCCCGTATTGATCGCGCATGAATTATTGCGCGACGTGACAGGGCAGAAGTATCGAGAGAAGACCAGTGACAAGCCTGGAGACGGCATTTAAGATCGGTTAAGGTTGTTGGCGTGTGCCATGGGCTGGCCGGCCAGAAAAAGCCGGTCAGCTTGTGTCAATCCAGAGAGATGGCGGCATCTAACCAGATGAGGGATGCGATGAACACAGCGACCACCGCACGCGAGTATCTGTTCAACTTTCATGGCGTGGGACTCCGATTTCGAACTTCTTCCCAGGCCTTTGTGGGACCGGTGGTGACATTCCTCCGCCATTTTCATGCCGAAGTGGTTCATAGCAACCCTGTCATGACGATGCACTTTGAAGAAGTCGCCAGTCGGGCGGATATACCGGTGAACATCTCAATGATGGGTAAAACCTTGTTCGCCGGGACGCGACCGGCAATGGGAGATTATCTGCGCTCTCTCTGGCATTGCGAGGTCGTCCAGGATGGTGATCGGCTCATCGCTGACTTTCACGAACAGGGGTTGCTAGTCATCGACGGCGCTCGCAATCTGGTCGAGGGCTACTTTGTCCGGCCTGACGCGATGCACCCGGACGTGCGCACAAGTTTCTTTCACTTTGCGCTGGCGGAACTCTTAAAGCGCAACGGCCTTTATACGGTGCATGCCACGTCGCTCGAATACCAGGGTCGAGGCGTGCTGATTCCTGGGTACAGCGGCCAGGGAAAGACCACTTCGTTCTTGTCGCTCCTCCGCGCGGGGTTCCGGTATCTATCAGATGACTATCCGCTGCTCCGTGACCGGGGTACCCACATGGAATTGCTGGCCTTCCCCATGAAGATCGACGTCACGGATCGCACGATTGAGCTTTTTCCCGAACTGCGCAACTCGGCCCCGGGCATTTTGCAACAAGGGATCTACAAGAAAAACTTTCAAGCCGAAGACTTCTACGCCGACTCCATCGGCAGCTCCTGCAGGCCGGCGATGGTACTCTTTCCGTACGTGGTAGACATGCCGCGCAGTTGTCTGGAGCCGTTGCCGAAAAGTCGCGCACTCGAAGCGATCATGCCGCAGGGACTGCTGGTATACGACCAAGAGGTCGCGCGACGTGAGTTCCAGACACTTTCGCGATTGGTGCAGCAGGCCGACTGCTATCGCCTGCATTTCGGCCTAGATGTTCTCGATCTCCCCAAGCTCATTACTCCGTTGCTGGAGCTGCGTAAGAGCGCATGAGACTCCGTAGGTCATAAGGGCCCTTGAACATCGGAAAGGGAGTGAGGAGGAACGGAACGTCAGAAGAAAGAATCCTATACCGAGCCCCTGTTGGTGGCGCATGAATTGCTGCGCGACGTGACGGGGAAAAAGTATAAGGACCAGTCTCAGAAGGCCGCTAACAACACCTGCGTGTTCTAATGAAGAAGGGCAGGTCGTTCTGTTTAGGCTGGTTGGCTTTACAGAGCCAGCCAGCCTATCTCAACTTTATGGGAGCCATAGTGTTCGATGAATGGGAGACTCGTGGCGATGATTGAGGACATTCAATGGTTTCTGGAGCGGGCAGCCGAATACGCGTTCGCGTCTTTTCTCTCATGGTCGAATTTTACGGAAGCCATTGGACGAGTGCCACGGGTCTTCAACGACTTTTCCAATGGATTGGCCTGGCCGTATCTTCTTTCCAGCCTGGCCCTGGCCTGGGGCATCTTTGTGGTTGCGAGAAGGAGCGGCAGAACATCGGTCTCCTCGTTTCGTGAGTTTACCTTTCCAGCCTACCGCTATCGGCATCCTTCGACTCTGCTTGATTGCCGGTTTGCCGCGATCAATCTCATCTTCACCTTCTTGTTGTATGTTCCCATCATGACCGGGATCGGGTTGCTTGGGGCGAAAGTCATCTCTGTGGTGCTTGTTGGGTCGCTGTTCTGGGAACCGCCACGAGGACTGTCTCCGATGGCCATCACTGCTGCAGCCATTGGGTTTCTCATCCTGCACGATTTCATCAACTACTGGGCGCATGTCTTGTTCCATAAGGTGCCGCTGCTTTGGTCGTTTCATCAGGTGCATCATTCTGCCGAGGTCTTGACTCCGGCCGCGGCCTATCGAGTGCATCCGGTCGAAATTATCAGTTTTGCGGTCCTGCAGGCTCCGGCGATCGGGCTGTCCGCAGTCTTCTATGAGAACATTCTTGGCCGCGATCAGCAGCTCACCATGATTTTCGGCGTCAGCGTGTTTGGCTTCGTGTTGGGTCTATTGGGCACGCATTTGCGCCATTCCCATGTTTGGATTTCCTATGGGCCGGTGTTGAATCGGCTATTCATGAGCCCGGCCCATCATCAGATCCACCACAGCATCGACCCTCGACACTGGAACAAGAACTTTTCGGTGAAGTTGGCGATCTGGGATGGGCTGTTCGGCACGCTCTATGAGCCGAGGGAACCGGAGACGCTGCAAGTCGGTCTACCGGATGCAGACCCGCGAGACTTTACGACAGTCCGAAAGCTCTATATTTTCCCTTTCGCAAAGGCGGCAAAAGGATTTCTTTCGTTGGCATATAGGAGAGGGTGATGCAGGCACAGCCGTCTCGCGATAGGTCTCGCTCTTCTTCGTCGACTGAAGCCGTTGAGGGGGTGAGCCCCGCATGGTTTCCCGAAACGCAGTTCTTAATTGAGTGTGCAAGGACCTCTCATTCTGAGTTTTCCAGGTGCCGTATTCGTGAAGCTACGCAACACGGTATGAATTGGCCTTTGCTTCTGGATTTAACGCAATATCATGGCGTAGGGCCGCTACTCTATCGGACAATCAGTAGGGTCTGCCCTGATCTGGTCCCCAAGAACTCGTTCGATGCCTTGCGACAAGTCACGCAGGCGGGCACGCTGCTGAATCGAGTTTTAGCAGGCGAACTGGTCCAACAGCATGGTGGGATTGATGAGCATGATAGGCCGGTGTTGTATTTTTCTCTGAAAGATAGCTGATAGGAATGCTGGCTGTAGGGTTTGGTTTTGGCGAACAATGGCCATCCCTTGATCAAGTATTTGCCTTCATGGTTCCGCTGGAAAAGGCAGATGACACTGCTCTTGCGTGCCAGTGAGTTCTCTTTCGCCTCGGCCACGAATAATGCGGTGAAGACCCGCCATCATGCGGTCAGCGGATCGAACATAGCGACGCATTGAAGTACTCCGTTCTCTTTTGATCTTCGCATGGCGTTGTCGCCCGTTGCTCCTGAAAAAATCTGCATGGTAGGATAGCGTGGCGAGAAGTTCCGCGTCCTAAGTTATGAGTGCTGAGTGGGATTGATTTTCCCATGCTAATACACTGTACCCAGGGCCCAGCACTTCTTAAGCAATGGAGGCTGTGATGAAACGAATAGTCTTCACCCTTGGCGCGCTACTGATTTCTGTTCTTGCAGCCCATCTGGTCCTTGCCGCAGGGCTGTTCAAGGTGGGTGAGAAGGCGCCGTCGTTTGCGTTGACTGCCATCACCGGTGAGACGGTCGGGCTGGATACCTATAAAGGGAAGGTTGTGGTACTCGGACTGTTTCATATCTGCGACCCTTGTATGGTGCAGGGATCAGCCCTCCAAAAAGTTTCTGAGATGACGAAAGGAAAAGACGTGGCGGTCCTCGGCGTCAATTCTTCCGGCGATTCCAAGAAGAATGTCAGCGAGTTCTTGTCGGCCTTTCCAGTGAACGTCACCTATCCGTATCTGCTCGACCCAAGCAAGGTGACAGACAAATTGTACGGCGGAGGGAAGTTTATTCCCAACGTGTATGTGATCGATCAGCAGGGTGTGATCCGGTGGCAGCGTGTCGGCAATATGGATTTGGCCGGCGAAGAGGTGATTGTGGCGGAAGTCGAAAAACTGTTGGCTGGAACGAATAATAAGATGTAGCAGGTCCTGTCGCCGACCAGCCTAGCCGCCCTCGTACCCCGCCCGGTGTAGGGACCCCGCTGCGGGCGGCTGAGCTCCCAGGTCGGCGCCACCCGCAGGCGATTCGCTCCAATGGGTGAGAGTGGAAGGAAGTAAAAGAATGGATGAGATGGAAGAAGGTAAGCAGAAGTTTTTGGAGGTGGTGAAGGGGACTGATGCCGCTGTGCAGGTGGTTATCCCTGTGACACCCTCTAATAGCATGTTTCTCATTTCCCTCACGAAAGGGTCAAACCGAAAATTCATTACAGTTTCGGAAGACGACATCATCGACCTGCCGAATGAGGCGAGTATTCTGACCAAGGTGACGAAAACCGTCAAAGATGCCGTCGCCTCGCTGTAAATCAGTCCGTGCCAGAAACCGGTATTTTTTATTATGAAAAACCTCCTTCCAGGCATCTGGCAATGGTCTTGGTTCTCTCAGGAGAAGCAGCTTGATTTCAACGGGCTCTTCTTGGCGGTTGGGGAGCACAAGATTCTGGTCGATCCCCCGCCGATGACAGGCGAGGCGAGTTCCACGATCCGTCGTAACGGTCCAGTCGATTATATCATCGTGACGAATCGCGACCATGCGCGTGAAGCAACAAAGTACCAAGGTGAATTCCACTGCCAACTACACGTACCGGAGGCGGATGCCGTGCAGATGGATCTCAAACCCATCAAAACATTCAAAGACGGGGAATTGCTTCCAGGCGGGATTTGGGTGATTCAGCTGAAAGACCAGAAGTCTTCCGGTGAGTCGGCCTTGTTTATTCAACAGGGTAAAGGGGTATTGATTGTTGGCGATGCATTGATTGGGAAGCCGGCCGGTTCCGTCAGTTTATTGCCCTTTGAAAAATATGCCGATGTGGGGAAAGCCCGAAAGGGGTTATGCCGTCTCCTCAAGTACAATTTCGATAGTCTGCTGGTTGGCGACGGCGTTTCGGTGCTTACCGGCGCCAAGCAGGTGGTCGAACAAATGCTCCAACCTTCATCATGACGTTGCGCAACGGACTGTCAGAGGAGCTCAATCGCCAGGGAAATGAGCATTTTTCGCGCGGGCTCTATACCGATGCCTATACCTGTTATGCCAAGGCGTTGGAATGTGATCGGTTGACAGGGGATCAACGGGCGTTGGCGGCCACGCTGGGAAATCTTGGAAACATTTGTGCTGTCAGTGGGCGTAGGGAGTCGGCTCAGACGTATTACCAAGAAGTATTGGAGCTCCAGAAGATTCTTGGGGATGAAAAGGGAATTGGAACGACGTTAGGCAATTTGGGGAACTTGAGAGCCGATACGGGTGAATGGGATCGCGCCAAGGCTTATTATCTCGAGGCGTTGGACCTCATGTGCAAGACGCAGGACGATGCAGGCAAGGCGGTGCTGTTTTCTGATCTTGGCTTAGTCGCGCGCGAGACCAAAGAGTTCGAACAGGCGATCGGATACTATGAACAATCGCTGGTATTGATGCGGCGGTTGGGGAATGAGGGCGGCGTCGCCGATGCCTGGCGGATGATCGGTCGAACCTTTTTACTCCAGCAGCGTTACGACGACGCCATCGCCTGTTGCCAGACGAGCCAATCCATTGCCGAACGCGCGCGCGATGAACTACGGACAGGCGGCGCTCGTTATGTGTTGGTCCAATGTTATGAGGAGATCGGCAAGCTGCGTGAGGCGGCGGACCTTCTTGAACTAGTGGTGCATATGGATCGCAAGTATCAGCTGCCTAAGCTTGAAGAGAATATCAAACGGTTGGCGGTCCTGCGCGCTGCTGACCGGCATCGGCACGGTGCTGCGCGACGACCCGGAGCTCACCGTGCGCCACGTGCCCTGCTCGCGCCAGCCGAAGCGCGTGGTGAT
>DATHTZ010000304.1:0-1818 GCA_035462675.1 Nitrospiraceae bacterium
GTCCCGGTGAGGTCCAGGTACGCCTCGTCGACCGAGGCCATTTCGACCTTGGGAGAGAAGTGCGAGAGGACGTTGTGAATCTTGTGGGAGGACTCGCGGTAACTGACCAGGTGCTCATCGAGGAAGATGGCATGAGGACAAAGTTGGGCGGCCGTCCGCAAAGGCAGGGCGGAGTGAACACCGAACTTGCGAGCTTCATAGGAGGCAGCGGAAACGACCCCCCGCTGGTCGCGCTGGCCGCCCACTACGACGGCCTTCCCCTTGAGCGAGGGGTCGAAGAGCTCTTCCACCGAGACGAAGAAGGCATCCATGTCGACGTGGAATATTGTGCGCATGGGGTAACTTACAGACCATGATAGCGGACAGAGAAGCTTGGGTTCGTTTTTTTGGCCCTCTCAAGATATCTGGCTTATTTTCAATGTGATATGTGGAATTGAGCTTGGGTTCGTTCTTGGGGCTCTGAGAGTCACTTTGTCCTTTCTTTTGATAAGGATGTGGGGTTCCTGGAGGCAACGCGTGTTTTCAACCCAAAACCCAGCTGGCCGGGCCCTTGGAGCGGCCGGCCACAAGGAGCACAGGAGTCTGGGAAGCCGGATCAAGATGGCATGGAGACCGACGTCCCTTCGACGACGACCAGAGCGAGGGCTGGAAGCATCGCCGACCCTCGCTGGCCCAAGTCCCAGCCAGGTGCCCGCTCCTGACACCGCCCTCACCGCGCGCCAAACTGCGTCGGAGAGTTTACCTCGAAGTACTCACGGAGGCCACTCAACACGACGCCCACCCGCGCACGGAGAACATCAAAAACACTCGATTGTCAAAGAACCATAGGGAAAGCCGCCTATTCCGACGACACCCGAAGCAGATTAAATCGCCGACGAGTACAGCCACGGTCACATCAGCGAGGAAAAGGCGTAGTACCGCACGCGATTATCTTATACACCATGGATTCAAGTTCCTGGCCGGTTCAGGCTCACAATATGAGCTAAATGAATGAAAGCACGCGTACAGAAATATTTTTGAGTTTTGAACTGGCGAAAGACAGGGCACTGTTTTGGCAATCACAGGCAGATGGGAAGAATCCGTACTTGCGTGTTAGTTTAGAAGTAACCTACCAAGTCGGCGGGAAGAGCCTGGGCGCTCTGCTCCTTACTGGTCACTCAGAAGAGCCTACACGTCACTATGTGGATCGTCAGATTAGCGCTTCGTCGTCCCTACACCTTCGTCGTGATGGCGCTCGCCATCCTTGTTCTGGGCGGGTTGGCAATCGTGCGGATGCCCACCGACATCTTCCCCGAGATCAATATCCCCATCGTGAGCGTTATCTGGTCGCTAGGTGGAATCTCGGCGGGCGAGATGGCGGACATGGTCACCATCCGGTCAGAACGCGCCTTCACCAATAGCGTTAACGACATTGAGCATATGGAGTCGCAGTCGATCCAAGGCTACGGCATCATCAAGCTCTTCTTCCATCCCAACGCCAAGATCGAGGCGGCGGTGGCACAAATCGCGGCCGGTGGGGTGTCGATGACCCGCTGGCTCCCCACCGGCGTCACGCCCCCGATGATCGTGAGCTACAACGCCAGTTCGGTGCCGATTCTCCAACTCACCATCGCCAGCGACACGCTCAGCGAGCAGGCGCTTTACGATCTGACCCACAATTTCATCCGCACCCAGATGGCCACGGTTCAGGGCGCCACGGTGCCCATGCCTTACGGCGGCAAGCCCCGGCAGATCATGGTGGACATCGATCCCAAGTCGCTGTACGCGAAGGGTCTTTCCGGACAAGACGTCCTGAACGCTCTCAATAGCCAGAGCCTG
>DATHTZ010000305.1:0-4057 GCA_035462675.1 Nitrospiraceae bacterium
ATGAATAGTGCGGGCGAGCAGCACGCCGAGCCTTCACCGCTCTGGCTACACCGACCAATCCAAGGCCCGCCCACGCAAACTCCAAGAAAATGAATCCAACCCGCTGACATCAATCCTGCCATCTGTGTAGTCCTTTCATCCAAGCACAGTTAACCCACCCGCACTATTCATGAACACTTCTGCTGCAATCGCCGATCCACTGCTACGACGAGCCTTCGGCCGGCGGGCTCGCGACGCGGCTCAACAATTTCGCGACGAACTGTCATGAATAGTGCGGGCGAGCAGCACGCCGAGCCTTCACCGCTCTGGCTACACCGACCAATCCAAGGCCCGCCCACGCAAACTCCAAGAAAATGAATCCAACCCGCTGATCCTCGATTGCAACGATCCCTAGCAGCAACGATCCCACGATATTCAACGCAAGATATCCCGCATTCAGTTCATTCCAGACCCCGCCCTGAATAAGGCCATAGGCAGACAGCACCATCAGGGCGCCCAGCACGGAAATCAGCTGCAACAGCATCACGCACCTCGTCCAAGCCTCACACACGCAGGGAACTGACTGAGTACCGTAACTGGCCACCCGTCCTGATTTCAAGAGGATCTTTACAGCGGACGATACCGGTTACTTGGGGAGCAGGTGATGAGAAAACTTCGTGGCGCCGACCTCGTCGAGGACTGTCACATCGAATGAGGACTTTGTGACTCGAATCAGGCCAAAATTCATATACCCGCCTTCATTGATCAATGTGGTCGGGCGTAACTCCACACGAGCCGGCGTCAGTCTTCCAGGCGCAGCTGACAACGGACCAGCGATAAACTCATGGAAGTCAGCGATCCCGTCCCCGTTCGGATCGTACGCATTCGCCTGCACATAGTGCACATCGCCGGCCAGGAACACCACGTTCTTCACCCTCTGGCCAAGAATGTAGTCCACAATCACCTGTCGCTCACGCTCGAAACCGGTGCCGTCCGCCCCTCCGGCCCACCCATCGTTCCCTGGGACACTGGTGCCTCCTCCCTTCGAAATGGACAGAGGCACCGTGATCACAATCACTTTCCATGTCGCGGTTGACTCAGTAAGCCCGCTTAGCAACCATTGGAGTTGTCTCGCCCCCAACATCGTCTTCGCCGGGCCATCCTGATCGGCATTGGAACTCCGATACTGTCGCGTATCCAGGATAAACACTTCGAGATCTGCCCCCGCACGCACCGTTCGATAGAGCCGATGGGGATCGTCAGACGCCACGCGGATCGGCCAATACTCGCGCAACGCCTGACGTCCGGCCGGCATTTGGCTATCGGAAGGCCCTGCAAAGTTATTCCGCACTTCGTGGTCATCCCAGATCGCATAGATTGGAACGCTGCCGAGAAATCGCTGTAGAGCCTCCGCACGCCGTTGGTCACGATGACGGGCACGGTACTCGGCCAAGGTCGTTGCCAGAAAGTCAGCGCCAGGCTCGTTCGGGGGAGACGAACACAGGCCGTCGCCGTACATCGTATCGCCGAGAAACAGAAAGAAATCGAGCTGCTGGGCGCGCATCACATCGAAGATGGGATATCCGGCAGCGCCACGCCTGCAATGCCCCTGGCCTCCCAGATCGCCGCTCCAGGCAAAGGTCACGGGCACATGACTTTTCAAATCAGGCAGTGTCGTAAATTCCCCTCGAGCCGCCACTCGTGCTTCAGTCGATGTGCCTTCACGCCCCTTCGCTCCGACAAATACATACAATCGGTATCGTGTCGCCGGCAGCAGCCCCTCAAGAGGAAGCGTCAGGGTGAAGTCCGTTTCCTGGCTGGTCGTGAACAACGGTGTCCGTGCCACTGGAGCGACGGCTGTCCCCATCTTCGAGACGAGGTCCCAGGCTGCCACTGGAGCCCATTCCAATTGAACCATCATCGGTCCATCAGTCCGCACCCAGAGCAGGGCCGACTGGCTCGTCACATCCCCCACCGCAATCCCTTGAGGCAGCAGGTTCGTCGAGGCTGCAGCCGTCTCGGCAAAGGGACTCCCAGGGGGAAGGCCCTCTCGCGATGCGGATGCACAACTCGAAAGGGGAACGAGCGCGGCCAAGAGTAGGAAAAGATGAGGACGCGAACCCATCATGACGATGGACTTACCGGAATGGGATCGACGCGTCAAGTTCGGCCGATTGATAATCAGCCAATCCATCCGGCATACTGTGGTCTCTGAACCGGAGGATGGAATGCACGACCTGACCTGCATGATCAAAGGCTGCCAAGCCAAAGTCTATGCTCCAGCCGGCACCCATAGCATCTGCCGAGCACATTTCTTAAGCTATCTCACCTGGCGTCGCCGCAAAGGCCCGCAGATGTTTATGAAGTATGCGGGGATGACAATGGAGGAACGAGACCCTCTCGTCGCCGAATGGGCCAACACCATCCGAGCAGAAGAAGCCCCCACCGCCTCAGCGCCAAAAACCTAACGTTCCACACCATTACACACAACAACGGTTTCTGGAACCGTTCTTATTTCATCGCGTATGAAGTTTGCCTGGAGGTCGAGTTGGTGCGCGCCTGGATATCTCATCAACACATTCTGGCCTACCGTCGTCCACGAATTTTGATATACTTTTTCATAGCATGGCACCCGATACACCAACTTCTCAGCCGTCCGCAAGAGACCGTCGCGCGAATTTTCGCGTCAACACCATCCTACCGATCAGCATTCAGGCCGAGACGGACACAACAGAGGTTGAGTGCATAGAAAAATCCGTCAACATCAGCGGCGGGGGCATTAGCGTGACTGTCAACGTGGCCTACCGCCCTGACGATGTCCTGTCGATCACATTGATCCTTCCAGATCAGGTCATCTTCAAAACCTACGCCGAAGTGTTGTGGCTAGATCCCCTCCCGTACCAGATTAATACCTACCGTCTACATGCCCGCTTCGTCAGGATGAGCACACAGAATCAAGAATTATTGATCCGACACGTTTTAGGTTTTCAACGCAGTCGCCTCGAGAAACACTATTCCGCATAATACGCAGGCCAGCACCATCCGCGTCGAAGAAGCCCCCACTGCCGCCACTCAAAAGGTCTGAGAGCCTTCTTCATCCGAACACTCTGACACGTTCACCTATTCTGCGCACATACATCCGGCGAGCGAACCCGTGGCAATGTATGTCAGATTGTTCCTATATCGAACAAAGCCCTTCTGCCGACTGAACAGCCGCAACAGACACTCCGAAGACTTCTGTTCCACAAAAAATCCGTAGTCTGCCCCGGAAGGAGACGCCACCAGAAAAGGGCGCGGACCGAGCGAGCCGGTAGAGAGTACGGTCATCGTGGACTCAGCAAGTCTTTCGGCTACCTCTTGCTTCTCCCCCTGCTCAACGAGGATCGAGCTCACCCGATCCTCGAACGTGTGCCGGCAATTCTGATCCGACAGCGTAGTAACCTGGGCCACCGTCGCACAGCCGCCGATAAAAAGAATAACAACAGCAGCTAGGACCTTCTCAATTGCAGAACACACAATATTCCTCACTATGAAGCCCCACCGCCTCAGCACAAAAACCTAACGCCTTATGCAAACAAGAAAACGGTTCCTGCCATCTTGTTCCCGCCTAACCGAAAAAGCATCTCGCTCTCAGTGTGCAAACAGCCTGACGTATAATCAATCATGGCGTGACAATCCAAGATTTTTCTGGCCAAGTTTTTTCTTTAAGTTTATCTGCAAGATCTTCGGCGTTTTTAGGCGCCACCACACTCACATCAAAATACCTCTTACTCCCAAACATTCCGCCTTTGGTACCTTTGTGAAACGCCGTCTCTATCAAGGGACCTAAGATAAAAACCCTATTGGGAAACTCATCTTTTCGCCATTTACGATGCTTTTCACGAGCAATATGGAGATAGTCCTCGTCCCGTCCCTTCAGATTCTTCCACTTAACCCTCCCATCATCACGACTGTCGAGATCAACCACTGCCTCAATTATTGCTATTCGCTCAACCTTTAGACTGCGGTACATACCAAAGTACTTGCTTCGCGTATGGCTGTAAGCACCACCTGCGGTAGGGCATATATAGACATTCCC
>DATHTZ010000306.1:0-2761 GCA_035462675.1 Nitrospiraceae bacterium
TCATCAAGATGTTTAGCCCCACCCTTCACAACACAGGGGTGGGGCGTCGAAGAAGAAGGCGGGATGGCGCTCTCGCGGGGGGCAGGCCTGAAACGGGAGGGGCCCTACGGGACGGTACCCGGAAAGGCCTGGCCGCTGCTCTGCAGCGATGGCCCTCCACCGCTGGGAACCCAGGGTACGCTGACGAGATCGGTGCATGAAGACCACCTGTTACAAGCCACCGGCGCCAGTGTTTCCCGAGACAGCCTTGAATAGGCCCTGGTCGCCTCAACTATTTGAAGAAATCACGGATCTCTTGGCCGAGGCACTCTTTCAAGATTTTCAAGCACATCGGCGCGCGACGGTTCAATCCCCCCAGGGAATTGACCATGGAAATTCATTGACACGATGCGGAGAAGGAGACTAGAGATGTCCTGGTCGACTGATTCGTGGAGTCGAGGAAACCATGATCGCTACGATCTGTTCCCACAAGAGCACCGAGCAGACCGTGGTGAGCGACAAGGAGGCCTGAGCGATGGATTTCGTTCTCGTGCCAAAGCTTCCCTTCGGGATCACGGCTATGGTTGTCAGCCTGGTGCTGTTCGTGCTGAAAGGAAAATCATGAACGCTACAGTGTCGATGGTGGAGCAACAAGAGACGAAGAAGGAGGGGACAAAATGAGTTTCTTCCACACGCGCCTATATGTGCTGATCGCGATGCTGCTGCCAGTCCTCGCCGGCTGCCAGACGTATACGGGGTCGCTCGGGCTCATAAATTCTACTATTACCGCTGCGAAGCACGGTCAGGACTGTCGAAGTCAGTACGGATTTGGTGACGTACCTGATCTCACCGGCACGCAGGCGATCCGCTCAGGAGGGATTACCAACCTACGAAGTCTCGAATATCGCGTGAACACTTTTTTAGGCGTGGGAAGCGAGTGTGTGATCGCTCATGGAGAATAACCGACACGGCAACAAGGAGGGGGGAAGGGCATGATCGCCGCCATCTATGAGAGAAGGATGATGGTCGTCGGCTAGTGGTCATCCTACTGAAAGAAAAATTATGATCTGCGCAATCTATGCCCGCAAGAGCACCGAACAAATCGGCGTGGCCGAAGACGCGAAGTCCGTCATGCGCCAGATTGAGGGCGCTAAACTCTACGCCGCCAAGAAAGGGTGGGCCCTCGACGACGCGCTTGTGTTCGCGGATGATGGGTTCTCCGGCGCCGAGTTCGAACGTCGGCCCGGATTCCAGCGCCTCAAAGAAAGCCTGAAGCGCCGCTCCCACATCCAAGCCCTTATTGTGCTGGACGAGAGTCGGCTCGGCCGTGAGTCCGTGGAGACCGCGCACATCCTCAAACAATTCTCCCTCGCCGGCGTCCGCGTTTTCGCGTACCGCGAGGATCGAGAGATCCTCATCGAGACCCTCTTGGACAAGATGCGGTTTGCATTCTCCGGCCTGATGGATGAAGGCGAGCGCGATCGAGCCCAGAAACGGACCTACGATGCCATGCTCAAAAAGGCCAGTCTGGGGCATGTGTGCGGCGGCCGGTGCTATGGCTACGATAACGTCGAGATTGTCTCGTCAGTGCTCGATGCCTACGGGCGGCCCAAGCGCGATCACGTGGAACGGAAAATCAACGAGCAACAAGCGGACGTGGTTCGGCAGATCTTTCACCTCTGCGCTGCTGGCAAAGGTATGGTCTCGATCGCGAAGCAACTGAACGATGAGGGTAAGCCGGCCCCACGAAATAGCCAGGGCCGAAAAATCTCATGGAGCCCTTCTTCTGTTCGAAGCCTCCTGTTCAGACGCCTATATCTCGGCGAAGTGATCTGGAACAAAACCAAGAAACGTAATCCATGGGGGATCCAGCAGCAACGCAAACGCCCTGAGGAGGACTGGATCACGATTCCCATGCCTCAGCTTCGGATTCTATCCGAAAGCGAATGGGGGGCCGCCCATGATCGTTTGAATGCCACCCGTGCGGTATACCTACGGGGGACAAGGGGGGAGCTATGGGGAAGACCAGCCAGCAAGCTCGATTCCAAATATCTATTAACAGGACTGGCGAAATGTGGGCAGTGAGGAGGGAGTCTCTATGTGAAAAGCAGTTCCCGGAAGGGCGCACGCGCACTATTCTATGGTTGCATGACGCACCATCTTCGCGGACGGACCGCATGTTCGAATAATCTACTGACGCCGATGGATCAAGCGAACAATGAACTGTTCGCTGCTATCGAGCGTGATGTATTGCACCCCGACGTCACCAAGACCGTTGTTCGAAAAGCTCTGGAGAAGTTCAAGGCAGCCGAACACGAATGGAAGGAACGTCGGCAGGCCCTGCTCAAGCAAATCTCTGCCGTCGATACAGAGAACGAGAGGCTTGTGTCGGCCATATCCGCAGGAGGGGAGATTCCGGTGCTCGTGGAGGCCCTCAAAACCGCCAATGAGCGGAAACACTCTCTCGTAAGCGAGTTAGCCACGGTCAACGTCTATCAGCATTCAGACGCCGATTATGAGCAACTGGAGACGCATCTCCAGGCTCACTTTGAGGCTTCGTGGAAAACAATCTTGACCCGCCAGGTAGGCCCAACCCGTCAGATCCTCCGCAAGCTCTTTAAAGGCGATCGCCTTCCCTTCACACCTGCCACAGACGGCACTGGATCTCGGTACGAATTCCATGGGGTTGCTACGATCGGAAGGCTAGTGACGGGCCGTGCAAAGGCCTTGGTGTCCCCAACGGGATTTGAACCCGTGTTACTGCCTTGAAAGGGCAATGTCC
>DATHTZ010000307.1:0-4643 GCA_035462675.1 Nitrospiraceae bacterium
TATTCTCCAGAAAAGATCTTCCGAATTTCCTCCCCCACCCCGCAACGTTCAACGTTCTCTTCGAACCGTTGCCAACAACGTTCATCCCACCATGCTGGAGACAGGGAGTCGCTCCCAAATTCCTCGCGGAGCCACCGTTGATCGGACTGAGAAAGCTGGGCTCTCTCCTCGTTTGAAAGACAAGAAAGCTGGTATAGCTTCGCGTACCTTCCGGCTGTGTTCTTGCTCAAATTGAGGTTGATGAGTGTCTTGGTCATTACCCCTTTAGTGGGTTGCCGGCCCAACTCATCCGAGAGTTTTGCGAGATGCTCAAAGGCAAAGCATTCCTCTGACCGTCGCCCACGCTTCCGTTTGGAGATATGGGCCAAACGATAGACCTGCTTTGCATTGTTAATGAACTCCTTCTCAGTCGAGGCATATAGAACGGAGAGATATCTTGGGTGTGCTTTTGCAAAATCAGCAAGTCGCGCTGCTATTTCAACTAGCTCCAGACCGGTGGCCACCACCTTGGCAACTATCCCACGCCCTCTTTTCATAGTGCCCAATTTTTTCGCCTAATTATTGGATTGGTTCCGGAACCGTCCTGTCACGGTTTCAGTCACGGTTGCGGTCCGAAAAGAGTCACGGTTTGGGGATACCACAGGAGGGGAGGGGAAGCAACAGCAGGCCACAAACCCATTGATAGGCTTGGGCCTGCTGTTATATGGTGTGACTTGTTATGGCCTGGTGTTTCTGCCGAATTCGTGTTCGTAAACCGCAGGTCGTCCGTTCAATCCGGTAGAACGTTTCGGCGGTCGCTGCTGCATGCAGGTCAGTCCGCCGAAAGACCGCCGTTGAGTGCCACGTCCGCAAGCTCTCTCGCCGCTTCGCCTACTTCCCGCAGACGATCTTCATCGATTCAATATCGTTGGCCATATCCAGCTTACCAAGATTCTTTACGCGTTGACCCGGCAGAAAGGCCAGCTCCGTCCCCCTGAAATCTGTATCCTCGTATGCCCGTACGGTCGCATTGGATCCCACAATTACGCTTTCGATATCATTAGCCCAATCCTTACCCCCAATGTTCTTTAGCGAGGCATAATCTTTGGGGCCTTGCAGGACCACATGGGGATCGTCGGCATCAAAGTTGTCATCTTCGAAAATCTCAATGAAACAGTTTTTATCTATTGTCTGCACTTCTATATCCGCCGCATGGGCCGGTAGCCCCGTGAGCACAAGGGCCGAAGCCAGTATTAGTATGCTCCATACAAACATCGTGTTTTCTCCTTTATTTATTAAAATGAATGCTCTGGAAATCTGTTATTTACCCTAGAAACATCACCAGGCCGCAACTGGCTCGAATCTTTCACTCCAACGCCGCGGTCGGGTGAACACTCCCAAAGCTGCCACACCACCGATAAGAACTTACACTCTCTACGAGAGAAGTCCGATCCCTTTAATTCGGGTTCCACTCATTCCTTCATCCTAATTCGGCTACCCACCTAACCGTACTAGTGAATACCCTTGCTGGTGACGCCCGGTGCGACCGAACGAGTTAGGTGACATGATGACGCACTTTGCTGAGCAGAAGCCTGATCAATTCGCCCATCTTTGAGCATCTCACCTATCGGGGTCGTAAGCTGGTTCGCGGCCAGTCCGTGTACGTGGAACGACTTGACGGCGTAGGAGCCCCCGATTTTCATGTGCCCCTCCATTGTTACTTTGCTCCCTTACTGAGTGGGCGCGGTCGTAGTCGTCGTTGTAGTCGTCGTGGTCGACTTGGAGTTTGGAGGGGCACTGGGGTGGTCACTGGATGGCCTACCGGTTTGCTCGCTATTTTGATTTCTCGTGTTACCGCCGGCTGGCTGCTTCTGGGAATCAGAGTTCCCGCAAGTAATCTTCATCGACTCTATGTCATTGGACATACCCAGCTGCGAAAGGTCCGGCACGCGCTGACCAGAAGTGAAGGCGATCTCCCGACCTTGGAAATCCCTCTCTTTATACGCACGAACCGTCGCGCCTGACCCTACAATGACGCTTTCAATATCATTGTTCCAGTCCTTCCCATTGAGATTATTCAGAGTAGCGTACTCTTGGGGGCCCTGAAGTTGGACATGAGGGTCCTTGGCGTCGTACTTGCTATCCTCGAACACCTCGATCCAACAATTCTTATCGATCAACCTCGTCTCCATGTCCGCAGCTTCTACGTACAGGGCTCCGACAGCGATCAACGCACATACGAGGAACAATTTGAAAAACAACATGAAAGCCTCCTTTGGAATAAAAATCCTTGACCTAATTTTTTGACAGCGTCAACCTAGCAAATGTGTCGTTCCCATAACCGGATCCTCGGGGCTGCCGCGCAAGGTGACAGTCTTTCCATCCGCGCTGGCCATCCCATCCATGGAGATCTCCTTGCTGTTGAACGATTCATAGGCAAACGAGGCAAAAAGTGTATAGATACTCTACGATGCGATGGAGAGCGTTCTGACTGGTAAATACCCTAGCGTTTGGCGGGTTCGGGCACATGAGACGGCTTCATAGCTGCTGCTCCATCTTTATGGGGCCTGATCGGCCGAGACGCCTTGCTCACACCTCGGGTCGCAGGGTGCCACCTCACGTCTGTGCAGCTCTACGCCATAGATCCACAGCTAGGCGTGGGGTCCCAAAACAGGCCTCCCCGCCGCCGAGTATTGAAGGGGATGGAGGTCGGTCCTGGTGCCAAGCTGGTGCCAAAACACCATGACGCACCATGATCCATGATGGCGTCAGCCATCACGAATCCTCCATTTTTGCTGCTGATTCGTTGTGCTGAGTGTCCTGAGATAGGGCTTCGTCGGGACTCTTCATCAGCGGGCCATAGGTTCAATCGCGCCACATCCCATTGAGGTTCTGTTGTAACCCACCGACAAGGGCCAGCCCGCTGTGACCTCCGGGGTGCATTGAGGAACAAGACAACGCTAAATCGATGCCGTTAATGGCAGCGTGAAGGTGAACGTGCTTCCTTTTCCCACTTCTGATGTAACCCAAATGCGTCCCTCATGGGCCTCAACGATCCACTTGGCGATAAAAAGGCCAAGACCAAGGCCTCTACGGTCGTTCATTATCAGTGCGGGAATACCACCAGACCCGCCACGATGAGGAGCATCAGGACACCAACGATCACCCCAACCATCTGATGAACGCGAGGATGGTGCCCACGGTTGCTGTAGAGGGCCTCGCCTCAAGTGTTTCCATGGCTCGCTAGTCTGACAAGTCCGTCGCAATTAACCCAGTCACTCTGTTGAGTATGCGATGGGATAGGTGAGCATCACCCTGGGTTGTTCCCCAGTCGGCGAGTTGCAGGGAAATCGGGAGAATTAATCGGACGGAGCTATGCGGTTGACATCGGGAAGCATCCATGGAACGGGATAGCGGCAAGCAGCCTCCCTAAAGCCCGCCTGGTATACATCCAGAGTTTATGCGAAGAGCGTACTGAAAAATTGATTATGTCGGGCACGAATCTGATCCATCACCCAAGTTGATGGGCAGTACGACGAACGAAAAGAGGATGTGAGGCTGACGACTCTGGCGCGAACGATTCTACGTCTCGGTGTGCACGTTCTTTCACTTGACTCATGGGGCACGCGAAGAGGCCGGCAGTCCAGTGACGAGATCCGCCACAAGTGTTCCAATAACGACTTTGGCCTTCATGCGAAGCGGAATTCTCCTCGCGTCGTTGGTGAACCATACGCGGATGTTACCCTGGTTCAGAAAGATTCCTTGGAACGGCATGATGACCAACACGCGGACAGTTTCCAATTCACCCCATGCACCCCTGATGGCCTCCACCTTTTCAACGAGGACATCCAGCTTATAGTTTTTTGTATCATGATGCACATTCATCGTCAGGGACCACCCTGGCTTTGGGGTTAACTCGCTGCGCACATAATAGAGACACGAAATGGCGTCTTGGGTGTGCGGCAGGATCGGAAACGTTTCCGTGAAGCCTCCTTTGACCTCTATGACGGTTCCCTCTTGCTGGTGAAATGTGTACTCGATGTCTTCTTTCTTTTTTCCTTCTCGCCGCCTAAAGGTCAAATGCTCTGGGAGCAACGTCTCGGGATTCAGGATCGACTCTACCCGGTTATCCACGGGGAAAAACTTTGTGATGGCAGGCCTCGACTGTGCAGTAGTCACTAATTTTACGAGCGGGGGATTTTCGTTTGTAACAGCCGTCACCCCCATGACCGCCGTGCCGGCCTTGATCTTCATCCAGGAGATCTCATACGTGAACTGTTCTCCGATTTGAAAGGACCGCGCTGAAGACGAAGGGGCTCGATTACCGTCCCCCGCCCAAGAAACCGTGATATTGAGGGCGCCCAGAACCAAGCCTATTAGGATCAGCCGTAGACCCATGACACGTGCTTCCCGTTTTAAATGCGCTGCACTACTTCGGCGAAAGCGAGGGTCACCTCCTCCATAGTCAGCGACAATGTGTACGAGCACGGATGACCTCCGGTTCGATTCGCGTTCGATCGACCACATCGAGGGAGCTCCCCTCTGCTGGTGCAATCCCTTTGTCGAGAAGAAGAGAGGGACGAATTTAACTCTGCCCTTAACCGGACGGTTTCAAGTTCCAAGTGCAACGGGTGAATGATGGCGCAGGTGCGCATAGACTTCCA
>DATHTZ010000308.1:0-3947 GCA_035462675.1 Nitrospiraceae bacterium
GAATCGGTCAAATTCTTCCAGAACGACTCGGTGCCGGTACGGTATACATCCTTCGGCTCGACGTAGTGCCGGTCGAACTGATTCAACAGGAAGAGGTATCCGATAAGCTCGACAGCCGGGATGACGTAGCTCTTGCCGGCCCCCGTGTCCCAGTTTAGAAGCTGTTTTGGCCCCTCGGGGGCCGGCGGGCCGATGGGAGCGGGCTGCGGTGGTGCTGGCGATGTCAGCGGGTCGGCGGAGGTGCGCTCCTGGGCAAAGCCTACATCCGGGGTCACGAGGGCGAGGACTAGGGCACTGGTGAGGAGTGCCCGAGGGACCTGCTGGCCGGCATGCTGGGATCCGCGCACCCTCGACTGGTGGCCGAACCGGCCTTCGTGGACCGGGCATGCATCGACTACTGTAAGCCCCCGATCAATTGAATAGCGCGATGGAATAGCATGGGAAGAGACTGGCTCACATTCGTGCGAGCTGAATCTCCCAATTGACATCGTGGGCTCCGTCTTTTTTGAGTCGGCCTGTCCGGCTACACCCTGAGAGGAACTTTAGGCTATTGGGTGACTCAGATCGAATCCTGACCTTGCGCAGCTGTATCTGGGTTCTGCTGCTGAGACTTTTTCGGATCCTTCTTCAGTCCCCCATTCATGGAATCACTGAGGGGAGCCTGCGATGCTGAGCCGGTTTGAAGGTTTACTTTCAACAGTAACAAGTGCAGCATAAATAGACTGGTCAATAGTGCACACAAGTTACTGGTTTGATGGGCCTTAACTGTATAGGTATGTGTACGCGATTGAGCGAAACTGCTCGTACGTAGGCGACGCCGGGAAAAACGCCGATATCCAATGGAAAGGGCAGGCGACCTTGCGCTTCGATCTTCGTCCTTAGTTGACAGCTGACGAACGCGAGCAGACTACGGAAGACCGTATGAGCAAAACAAGAACGCTGTGTGGTGAACGGCGTGTCTTGGCGCACCAGAGATGGGTCACTGGGGCCAGCCCTTTACAGAATCCGGCTACTCGTGCAGGACGATATTAAGGAGGGAGCTGTGCACGTGGATGCCACCATTGTAGTCCAAGAAGCCCAGCTTCCGGAACTTATTCATGAAGAAGCTCACCCGTGACCGCGTAGTGCCGACCATTTCGGCCAGCATTTCTTGGCTGATTTTTGGAATAATCGCCTCCGACTTGCCTTCTTTCCCGAAATGGGCCATTAACAGCAGCACCCGAGCCAGCCGCCTCTCGCTCGAGTTAAAGAGTTGATCCACTAAGTCCTCTTGGATGCGAATGTTGCGTGACAGGAGATGCGTGAGGAACAGCTCGGAGAAGCTGGGTTCGTCGTGGAGGACACGGATCATCGCCTGTTTGTCGATGCGGATGAGAGCGGAGTTTCCCACGGCGGTCGCCGTGGCCATGCATACCAGCTGTCCGGCGAGACACCCTTCCCCGAAAAAGCTACCTGACTCCAGCATCGCGATGACGGCTTCTTTGCCTTGCTCCGAAAGCACGGTGAGCTTGACCTGACCGGCCTGAATGTAGAACACGGCATCCGCTGCATCTCCTTGCGAAAAGATCAGTTGATGTTTGCTGGTCCGCAGCAGCGATTTGCCGAGGCCAACTTGGGCGAGGAAATTTTGGGGGTTAAACAGCGTGGCTTTTTTGGGTGCCACAGGTTTCCTCTCAATCAATGCAATCCGCACAATCGTGAGAGACACAGCATCAAAAGTATGCCCGCAAGCGTACCAGCATAAATGATTTTAATTTGAAATTATGGCATTCTCAGGAAGATGTTTTCAAGCCATTTTCAGTCAGTACAGTAAAGAACCCCGCCCTTCCAGGCGGGGCTTTTGTAAACCAAGAGGGAATGTGCCTCCGCTTCGCTACGGGCTGCCATTCCTCCCCGCTCTTCCGAGCGGGGCATCCTGGCAGATTTTGGTGATCTGGCTGCGAGCAGCCTATTCGCTGGTGCGTTGTCCACGTCACCCTTACCCAAAACCATCTCCGTTGTGGAAGTGCGTATACCGCATTTCGCAACTACTCGTAATCAGACGCGGAACTCGGAAAGGTATCTACTCCCACATGAGCCAGCTCCATGTACGATACGGAGCCTACAAGAACAGGCGGTCGTCTGTCTGTCATCAACGTGACACTCCAGGAGAAAATACGGTCATATCTGAGAGTGCTGACCTGTATGGTCTCCAGAGTTCCGTGATCCGTGTCCGTCAGTCTGGTGTCATGGCGGAACGGGTGCCGGCACAATCAGCATGTGGTGCTTAACGTACTGACCGCTGAGTAAATGGGGAGCCGAGGAGAGGACTCGATAGGTATCTCGCCTTGTGAAGGAAGTCATTATGAAAATACGGGTGGGTGTTGTCAGTCAGGAAGCGATCAGGCCGGCATCTCTTGAGAACTGAGCATGTGGTGAGCGTGCCCCACCTTTTCATCTCACGGCCTCGTTATTTCTTCTGTGGGAGGACGTCGTTTCTATTCGTACTCTTGGCTCTTTCAATCTCGCATTCACCCTTCTCGCAGACCTTCGCTTTTGCCTCTTGTCTCTCCGCGCAAGACTTCTTATCCTCTTGGCTAATGGCATTAGCAAGGCATTGTTTCAGCTGCCCCTGAGCTGCCTTGAGACAGTCTACGCAAAGGTTTTGGGCGAATACAGGAGCGCCAAGCGATAGGATGGAGAACAACGTGAACGCGAGTGGGACATTCATAACATGACCCCCCGTGATAGATGCCGTGAACACATTCACCGCGTGCCTATGTATCCAGAGCAATAGCTCCTTGGAATATCGATGATCGTACCTCTCGGCCTATCAGCTGCGATCAACCGAATTGATCGTAGTTTGAATCTCGTCGAGGACGTTCAATTTCCGTGTCATGTCTAGGCCTTGAGATTTCGCAAGATCCTGGGCACAGAACTGCAGCGAGGGAATCAGCATGCGGCACTCATCCCGCAGATGTTGATCGAAGGTGAATCGTCGCAGACTGGGCTCGACCATCTTGCGGGCTTCGCGTTCATACAGGGGGTCGGCATGATCGAGCCGGCCCAGCGTCTCCACATTCTGCTCCAATGAGGCCTCAAGCTGTTTAATCATCGCCAGAAGAAAGTCCAACCTCAGGCGACCTTCAGTCCATTGGGTGGCGATGTGGCCATCGAGAGATGCATCGTGGGCGACTGTCTTGCGGATCGGACCGTTGGTGGCCCGAGTCCATGGTCCCAACCATTCACGAAACATCCCGAATGAATAATAGATTGCGGCGAAGGCAGCGACTGCACCCAACAACAAGAATGACATGTAGCCGATATCCAGGCTCTGCATACTTACGTTGTCCCTGTCCGCTGCAGTTCGCTAATGATCATGCCGATCAAATTCCTGCGTACAGATGAATTTCGACGTGATGCTTCATGTGCCGTTCTTCTTCAGTCTCATTGCTCGCGATCGACCGGATATCCCCATTCAGCAACGCCATGGCGACGACGAGTGCCAATCTTCCGAGAAGGGGCGTCAGCGGAATGGCTTCTTTCTTGCCGACCGTGATTTGAAGAGATGTGGTCGGTCACCTTTTTGCAGATTGTGTAGGGGGTGCCTTGTAGGCGACCACCATGACGCCGAGCGTGATGAGCGCAATGATGAGTGCAATCCCGAGAATCGCTATGGTTTCCATGGTCATGTCCTTCACATGATGTCATACAGCCTGCCTCTTCCAAGCGACGCCGCGGTCCCGGGCCCACCGAGTCTGAATAGAAGCGATCAGTCGTTCGCGACGCGAATGAGCAGCTTGCCGAAATTCTTGCCTTCGAGCAGGCCGATGAAGGCCTGCGGGGCGTTTTCAAGACCATCAACGATGTCTTCGCGGAACTTGATCTTGCCTTCCTTAAGCCAGATGCTCATCTGGCCGAGGAACTCACCGTAGCGATCGCCGTAGTCGTCGAAGGTGATGAAACCC
>DATHTZ010000309.1:0-4083 GCA_035462675.1 Nitrospiraceae bacterium
AATCCCTCGGTGGGTTGCCGGCCTCCAATGTTCATCTACTGCAGGACTGGAAGGCGGTACGCTCGGATATCGACGAAGCGCTGCTGGATTGGCTGCCGCCTCACATGAACAAGGACGCAGTCGTCATTATTTATTTTGCCGGTCTGGCTTCAGTTTCTTCCACGGGAGAGACGTTCCTGGTCCCATACGATGGAACCGCCACAACCACCTCACGATCATACCCGCTCAAGGATTTGGAGGCAGCGCTGTCTCGCTTAAGAGCGAAACACACGGTGTTTCTGTTCGATGGCATTGTGTCGCGTATGGGACCGGATAGCCGAACCAAGACGGCCCTTCCCCAATGGAATCCTATCGGGAGCACGACACTTCATGTCATCGGAACCAGCGACATCGGGCAAGGATTGGAGGACGACCAGCATCGGCATGGTCTGTTCACCTACTATCTGCTGCGGGCACTGCGCGGCGAAGCCGATACCAACCGGGATGGCGACGTGACACTCGGCGAAACGGTGACCTATCTCAGCCAGAAAGTGCGCTGGGCCTCTAAGACCCACATGAACCAGGAGCAACGCCCGTTCGCTATTCCGACAATCGGCCCGACCGATCCTTCCGCTGCCTTGATATTGACCAAGCAAGCTGCAATCCAGAGCACCGAAGCCAACTAACAGGATGCTGAAAAAGCTCTCTCTCCTCACCCACCAGACCTCGGCACCCCAGAACAGACCTTACCCTGGCTTCGTGCTCCTAGCGCCTGTATGACCAGGAAGCGTCAACCATTTCTCACCCCTTCCCAGGATGTTCAACGAGACAGCACTGCACGACCGGAAAACAACAAAAAAGGGTGGAGGATTCGACCCTCCACCCTCTCATGAGACTTATAGTTGCGACGAAACTACTCGCCTTTGCAGAAGGTTCGCTCGTAGTTGATGATCGTCCAGGCTTCCTCTTCCGTGATAATTGCTGGAACCAAGGAGATCATGCCTGTGCCTGCACTACCGTTCTTCATCACCCAGAAGAGCTCGCCATCTTTCCGTTTCTTATGGAACTTGCAGTTCGTAAAATCGCGGGGGCTCGGATTCAGAACCTTACCGGCCTCGCCCTGGCCATTCCCTTCCTTGCCATGACAATTGAAGCAGGTGCCCTTACCCTCGAACAGCGCCTTTCCTTTGGCAATGCTCTCCGGACTCGAAGCAATCGGATTCTTGTTTGCCTTCGCGTCGGCCATCTGATCCGGCGGAACACGGGACTTAAGCGGATCCTTCTCCTCGGCTCCCACCACTGAGGCCGACAGCATGATCAGCGCTGCACTGATTCCCAGAAACTTAGAAAAATACCCCATCAGACTTCCTCCTTTGTGTTTAACCACTGCACGTGAACTCGACATCGGACGACTGGCTTATACAATCATGGGAAAGGGACAAAACGCGGGCGAATATAACAATGGCCTTCCACTTATGTCAAGCAACCCAAGGTGCTATGACGCACTTCCATTCCGCCGGATTTTTTGAGTCCTAACCAGATAGGTATCAAGGGTCGTGCCAGAACACCCTTACGGCAAGGCACGATATTCCAGCGGGTTAGGGCGATCTAGAATCCCAGGAAGCCCGGAAGCCCCAAGAGGGTGGCACCATTACGCCTCAGTCCTTGCTGCGGCGCCCCATCCCTCAATATCGCACGACTAGGCGCGACGAGCCAAGACCGTCAGCCACAGAACCGGAGCAGGCTTGAGTTTGAATAAGGAAGGACACCAAGAGAGGATTTCGATGAACCGAGAACGACGCATGGGAAAATGCGCGATTTGGCGCGCCAGGGTTGGGCGGGTCAGAAGAGCGACTTTTTCAGCATGCTATTAGGGGGGCGGTCAGCGCTTGATGACAATATCGCGCGCAACTTTACCGCTCGGGCCGAATGGTTTTTGAGGTTTGCCATTGAGCTCGGCCTTGACACCACCGGCATTACCGAGGGTCAGGATAAATTGGTCCTGGCCTTTCCATCTGGCTTTTTCTCCAGGCCGGAGCAAGGCTTCTTGCGGGCTACCACCATCGATTTGAACAACGACCCAACTCAGCTCCGTTGCCTCAAGGTCAAGCGTCAACTGTCCCTCAGTTGCCGCAGACCCCTCGAGTGAAATCCCTCCCAGCGGCCCGTCGCTTCCCAGCGGCGCAGGCACCGGAGCCGGCAGCTCCGGTGAGGCCGAAACTGTGGGTGCTGAGCTGGCCACTGTCCCAGCAATACTTTCTTCAACCACCTTGGCAGGTACGGCAGGGGGCTCGCTCAGTTTGGTCTTAGGGGGGGCCAGCGGAGCTGGCGGGGCCGGCGGAACAGCCTCGGCCTGCTTGCTTGGCGGTGTGGCTTGAGATTCTGAAACGGGTGGAGCGGTCCGCTTGGACGTGGAAGCAGGAGTGTCTGAGTTCGAACGACGGACCAAGAGCGACGACTGTTCCCGGCTCAAGAGGAAGATGAGCGTGAGAATGGCAATCCCGATCGCTATTGCGACGGCCTTTCGATTGGATTGGCGCTTCCGCTCTTCTTCCGCCTGCTTGACTTTCAGCCGTTCCCGCTCGCCTTGTTTGTCGTAATAGGCGCCTGCCGATTGAGTGAATCGGTGGATCGCATCGTCTTCATCGAGCCCGAGGGACCTGGCATAGGACCGGACAAAGCCTCGCGCAAACACTTGATCGGGCAACTTGGCGAAGTTCCCCTCTTCCAACGCTTTCACAAAATCGGTTCGAATTCGCGTCTTGGACGCGACTTCGTCGATCGTGAGCCCCTTAGCCTCTCTCACCTGTTTAAAAAATTCGCCGATCGATTCCATGAGTGTCTCTCTACGGCTTGAGCCGTGTCAGCAGCTCCTTTGCGGCTACGGCATACTCGCCACCCTTATCGAATGTCATCACCTTGGTCAACGTTTCCCTGGAGCGTCGTTCGAACCCCAGCTTGTAATACGCACGCCCCAGCTCCAAGTGTAAGAGCGCGGGGGGAACATTGGGCGGATTGACAACTAAGGCATCCTCAAACGCTTCCATCGCGCCCTGGTAATCACTCTCGTGAGCCAGCGATCGGCCGAGATGGAATCGCGCCAGGTCCGGTGTTGCATACAAGGGATTGGCCAGCGCCTGGCGGAATGCGACGATCGCTTCGGTCCACCGCCCCTGTTTCTCCAAGACCTGGCCTAGATACGTATAGGCTTCCGAGTAATTCTCGTCGAGTGTTATCGCAGCCTTCAATTCTTCCTCAGCTTGGGGCAATTTACCCTGCACCGCCAGAATATGGGCGAGCCCGTAGCGTGCTTCTTTGTTGTTCGGATCAAGCTTCACAGCCTTCTGGAATGATACAAAGGCCTTCTGCTGATCGTGCTCCAGGCTCGCGACGCCTTCTTGGTAATACCCTTTTGACTTCTGTGTCGAACCGTCCGATGTGGCACAGCCAGGCAACCAGCCGATCAACAGGGCCAACACCGGCAATGAACACGCGAATGGGCGAACGATCGAACCGACACAGGGAATCTGCATCACGAAATATCCTCGAAATGAGTCAACTGCTTAAAGGCTCGAAACCGTTCTTGAACTTCTTTGTAGTCCAGGATTCGCAAACGGTCAAGACTAAAGGATTCTACAGCAAATGACGCCATGACACTCCCGAAGATAATCGCTTGTTTGAAGGCCTCCACTGAACGATTACCGGTGGCCGTCAAGTAACCCAGGAAACCACCGGCGAAGGTATCCCCCGCACCGGTTGGATCGCGCACGTCTTCAAGCGGAAAGGCCGGAGCCCCGAATACCTGCTTCTCGTTGAACATCAACACCCCATACTCCCCACGCTTGACGATGAGGTGCTTGGGCCCACGCGCGAGTACCTTTTGTGCGACCTTTACCAGATTTGAATCTTCGCCGAGTGCCCGAGCCTCTCCATCGTTCACGATGAGAATATCGACCTGCTCCAAGACCCGCCACAACGCATCTCGCTTGCCGTTAATCCAAAAGTTCATCGTATCGCACGCGACCAACGGCGGTCGGGGGAGCTTTTGCAGCACATCCAACTGCAGTTCGGGATCGATATTGCCCAAGAACAGTAGATCTGGAG
>DATHTZ010000310.1:0-4263 GCA_035462675.1 Nitrospiraceae bacterium
AAGGCGAGATTCATGTTGAAGGGACGGTGCGGATCGACGGCCGCCTCGACGGCGAAATTCAGACTAAGGGACATGTGATCATCGGCGAGGATGGATTGGTGCAGGGAATGATTACGGCCGGCACGGTGGTCAGCAGCGGCCGCATCAAGGCGAAGGTGACGGCGAATGAGCGAATCCAGTTGCTGAAGACGTCGACGCTCATCGGAGAAGTCCTGACGCCGATACTCATCATGGAAGAAGGCGCCAAGCTCCAAGGCACGACGGACATGGGGGTGACCGCCTGGCCCGATGAGCTTCCAAAATTGCAGGGCAGCGTCAGTGATCTTTCCGCACACCGGGCTAAGCAGGTTGTGGTGCTCGATAAAGAGTCCAGCGGCGACGCACACCGATAGGTCTGTCAGCTCTCTCCTGTTCATATCCGATCCAGGACGAAGCCGCAGCTCGGACGCTTCACGAGCGACGAGGACGGCTCTGCTCTCTCGATATATTCATTCCAGCGGAATCGTAATCGCGATGCCACCCATCACATCGTTGAGCTTAAAGTCCCGTTTCGGGCTGAGCAGATGCCCGTTGTGGCAGTCGATACAGGCCTGTGAGACGGCGAAGTCGGGATAGATCGCCTGAAAGTATTGTTTTTGCCCACTGCTCACAATTCCGGTGACCGGCAGGTCGGGATTTTTCCTGAGAGACTCAAGCGCGTTACGCTCCAGGTCACTGGCTGGAGCGTTGCGCCGGTAAATGGGCCAGAGACCGATCAGTCGATACCGGACCCCGCTTCCGTTCTCGGCTACCAATTTGCCTGAATGCTGGAGAAACTGGGCCGGTAACATGAGGGCGTTCTCCAGCTCCCAATGTTCAGACGCTGTGGTGACGCCTTTTGCTTGGAGTCTATTGACGATTTCTGTTGTGTACAGCGTGCGATCGGCTTTGATGACTGCATAGATATAGGCCGCGGCTTTCTCCGGCGGAATACCGGGCGATGCAGCGCGTTCCTTTGCGGGCAAGACAGAAGGCACCCACCACAGCCCAGAGATTAAGACGATGAGGGCTGCGGCGCAGAGCGAGACGTTGATTCGGTGCATGAAGCCTCCTGTGTGGGCGGTGGAAGAGAAATCACCGGGAGGGTGATGATGCATGAGGTGCCGCTCCCCTCCTGACTCTCAATTCTGATGTCCCCTCCAAATTTCTTGATGATCCGGCGTGCGACGGTCAAGCCGAGTCCGGATCCCTCGCCCTGTCCCTTGGTGGTAAAGAATGGGTCGAAAATTTTTGAAAGATGTTGTTTCGGAATGCCGGGTCCTGAATCCGTGATTGTGGTCACGACGGATGAATCGATCAGGGACGTCGAAAGACCTACGATACCTCGACCTTTCATCGCCTGAAGGGCATTCGTCAACATGTTTGTGAAGGCTTGTCTGATTTGGTCGGGGAGGGCCAGCACACAGGTATCTCCTGCGTACGTGCGCTGGATCACGAGTTTGGAGGTGTCCATGCCGTCTGTGAGCGTCGTGATGGCCCGATCAAGTTCTTGCTCGAGATGAACCGGTTGCCGTTGGTCCGATGTCTCGCGGGTGGTGACACCGGTGAAGTCTCGAATAATCGCGGCCATTCGACGCCCATGCTGGACTATGTCGCGGGCGTAGGATCTGGCGCGGTCGAGGTCGGCTTCTTCTTCGATGGCTTCTCCCAGTCCAATAATTCCGAAGAGCGGATTGTTCAACTCATGCCCGATTCCAGCGGTGAGGGTTCCCAGGCTGCCAGATTTCTCGGCCTGAATGAGCTGGTCTTGGAGGCGGCTCTCGTCAGTCGTGTCCCTGAAGACAAGGCCGATCCGATCCTCTCCCTGATTTCTCCCGACCATATGGAACCACTGATAGTGATACCGTCGGGGACCAATCTGAATCTCCTGTCGGTGGTTTGGCTCCGCTGTGCCCATCACAGGGGCCAACGGATCACGGGCGCGGTTGACGGCAGCGGCATCCTCTGTCCCAGATGCCGTCGCGACGCTGTCTCCGCTCCGCGCACGTCTGAATTCTTTTCGCAGGTGCTCTCGTCCAGCCGCATCGACGGGGAGTATATCGAACAACGGGACTAATGTGGTCGCAGCGGGTATGGCCTGAAAGGACTCGCGTCCGACCTGGTTGATGTATTGCACCTGTTCGTCTTGATCGACCATGATAATCGGGGTTGGGACTGCATCCAGGATCTCGTCCGTCGAGTGAAGCAGGGACTCCACCTGTTGAGTTTTGATGGTCACTTGATCGGTCAGCCCTGCAAATGCGGCTTCCAATTGGCGATTCATTCGATTGAATTCGTCGGCCAAATCCTGGAGCTCATCGCCGGTCTGAATGTCGATGGGCTGCCGAAGCTCACCGCGCCCGATCGATTGTGCCGCTGCCTGTAATCGACGCACCGGCTTGACAATGCGATTGGCCGCAAGGTAGCCAAGAGACGTCATCAATCCGACAGCGACGAGACTGAATACCGCCATCCAGATGAGGAGGTGACGAATTGGGGCAAAGAGTTCGTCAGAGGCTTGCCACACGAAGGTGTGCCAGGAGCCGTTTCCTCGATCATCATTGGTGGCACGGCTGGTTTCAGGCACCGGGGCGAATCCGATCAGTGAGGTCGATTGTCCACCGTGACCATCGCTCGGTGCACTGACCCACCCTGGCTGAAGAGGAGTTACGAGCGGAATAAGCTGTGCATCGGAGAGCGGGACCCCAGTCGGCAGAATGGGGCAGCTCATGACGATGCCGCGATGGTCGATCAGCATCACATGTCCGGTCTTGCCGAAGCGGATGGGTGAGATCGAGGGCGAGATCAACTCTTTGGCGTCGATCACGCGATGGAGCACACCGACTGTTTCATACCGAATGCGATCCATAATGGGAAGCGAGATGCTGATGACATAGCTCTGGGCACGTTCGTCGAAGTGCACATTTTCGATGAAGAGCTGGCCGACCCCACGATGAAAGGCGCCTTTCCACCAGGTTGTTTCTTTATTGGCAAAGGGAGGCAGCGTGGTCGACGCGGCAATCAGGTTGCCTTCAATGTCGGTGATGTACAGCATTTTGGTGGCAGACCGGACCACTTGTGGTATCAGTTGATCGGCCTCACTCTTGGCTCCCGAGAGATATTCCTGAATGAGGCCGGCCATTTTGCTTCCTGTGATGGCCTGGACTGCCGCGGGATCTTTGCCCTCCCAGCCTCCTTTGAGCCTGTCCACCGTCCGGCGACGATCAGGTTCCGTCATGCCTAGTAGGGCATCGCGCCGTTGCTCAAGTTCAAGGATAATCGAAGGGTCTACCGCAATCCGTGAGGTTCTGGCGACTTCATCTGACATCAAGAGATCGATTTTTCGTGCAGTCTCCTCGGCAAGGGCCTTGAAACTTTCGCCATTGACGACCTGGATTTCGCGAGAGCCTTGCCAAAAGGCGAGCCCGAGACCCACCATGAGGGGAACGATCCCCACGAGCAACATGGACAGAATGAGTTTGAGTTGGAGCCCCCATCTTGTAGTCGTTCGAGATGCGGGGGATGCGGGATTCATGACAGGCTCCCTTGTCCGGCCGACTCGGCGTTGGGAAAGGTCAAGGTAAAGGTCGTTCCCTTATCGATCTGACTGTCGACGGCGATGGCGCCGTGCATTTTATTGACGATGGTTTTGACATTATAGAGTCCTAGTCCCGTGCCTTTGCCGGGGGCTTTCGTCGTGAAAAACGGCTCGAAAATCTCGGGGATTTTGTCCGCGGCAATGCCACATCCCGTATCGGAGATCCGGACGTGGACCTGTCCGTCGTGGAGTGTGGTCTCAAGCGTCAGTGTGCCGCCGCCGCGCTCCATGGCATGGACCGCATTGGTAATGAGGTTGACGAGGACGTGCAGTAACTCATCCGGATTGCCTTTGACGGTGGCGCCGGGCTTGTACTGTTTGATCATCTCAATATCGTGAAGACTTGACGCGTAGCGTGCGATTTTCAGCGCCTCGTCCAGCTTTTCGTTGACAGGCACCAGCACATCTTGGTGGGGGGATGCGCGCCGTGAGTAGCGAGTGAGGTCCCGACAGATGGCACTCGTCCGTTTAACGGCTTCAATAATATCCTGGGCTTGCTCGTGGACAGCGGTCAGGTCGCGTTCCTCTGCGAGGTTTTCCGCCAGGCCTAAAATAAGTTGCAGAGGGTTATTAATATCGTGCGCGATTCCCGCAGCGAACGAGCCGATTCCTGCAAGCTTTTCTGATTGGAGGAGTTCGGCTTCGAG
>DATHTZ010000311.1:0-2691 GCA_035462675.1 Nitrospiraceae bacterium
GAGAATAAACTTCCTGGTCGCTGATGCGCTATGCGTCGCTCCATTTCGCGTCAGGATTTGCACCAAAAATAAATCGCTCCGGGTTGATTATGGTATAGAGTTCTTGAAACCACCGATGCTTCCAACCACCCCCCCCATGTGCGCCTGTGCAGTGATATATGCATACAGGTCAGCTATTTCAAGCAATCGTGGTTTAGGCCCAGTCTCAATGATCGGTTCGAATTTCGGTGGTTCAATATCAGGGCCTAAGTCCATGAATGGAGATCGGGTAAGGTTTGCTTGAGTCTTCCCCTTTAACCAGGGAATCTTAGTCCTGTCAGGATCTAACCAAAGTTTCGTTGCCCCGTATCCATATACCCGAGTTAAATGGTAACCCAGCGTCTGGAAGCCTATGGCTACTTGTCCTTTCGCGTCAAGAATAGCATCTTTGGGTTCATCTCCTGGCACACGTGGTATGACGACGGATGTAGGTTTCGCTACAACAACGATAGGGCGGTGACTAATCCCTGAAAGACCCACACAGAGGGCCTTTATTACAGAATTGATAGCTTTTGGTGAAACGTTCTTCCATTCAGGGTGACGCTTCCGTTCACTGCCGTTGAAGACAATTCGGCAATGCAACGGAGTCGCAGGAGAAAGCCGTAACGCGTCCTTCATTGAGGCAAGGCTAGTTTCCGCACTAGACACCTGCTCGACAGGAAAGACTGCAGCAGCACACACAATGATGTTAGGCGCTATACTCTCGTCAGCATAAGCTGAAACAGAATGCTCAGCCTTCGTGGGTTGCTTGCGCTGTGGAGTTGTGATTCCCATTCAAGGTCGTGCCCTCGCACATCCATCCTTCTTTCTCAACTCGCTGTTTGACGTAGTGGCCCACTTGATCAAGAGCAGCGTCATCAACCACCAAGGTTTCCACGCCATATTCATCCCCGCGCTTCCATCGAACAATCCCAGCTGCGACGAAGACGCTTTCGTGATTGGGTAGCGTGACGGTCATCGGGAACGATTGCCCGATTCGCAGCGGCAGATCGCCGGACAACCGCCAGCCGTTCAGCGAGACATTCCAGACCGTGCCGTGGCCTTCGTTGAGACCTGTGAGGGACAACATACAGGAAACCGATGGTGCTGATGGATGTTGAAGAGCATGGGATGCTCCTACCATTTACACAAATGTCGCGGTAACCGGAGCATGATCTGGCACCACACCCCCGGCTGTTGGATTTGCGCCAATAAGATTAGGCGTATCCTCGTTCAGTATTCTCATCGTAGGCACTTGCCGTAATCCATTCGCTCGCGGCATTAGTCCCTGACTTACTAGGATGTGATCAATAAGTTCCTTTGTCCCGTTGTATTTCCGCGACCAACGATGGTCCTCAGAGACGAGTTTGGTCACATTAAACAATCTCTGTTTATCTTGCGTATCCCCCCTTTGGAACGCTCCGGTCACATGCGTGGCGTCCTCAGGGCCTCGTGGCTGACTGCCAGGTGGGCCGTATAGCATTTCCGTGGTCGCAGCTTCTGACCCGTCGTTAAAGTCTCCAAGGACGACCATGCTATTGCCGTTATTCAAAAGCCCCGTTACGTTCTCACGTAGAGTTGTCGCCTATGCCGCGCGACGTTCTAGCGCAAAATACGCGGTTCTGGCCCGAAGAGTCTCATCCGTTGTCGAAAAGTGACCTCGGAAGCTAAGCAGCTTTGACTTCAGGTGTGCCGTTATAATTTCGATCTGGTTTCCATTGTAAGCAATGGTAATCTTCAAAGCCGGACGAGGGAATTCCGGCACGACTTTGATGGCACCGTTGTTCTCGAAATCCCGGACTTCGATGCCCGGCGCGAGCTGCCATTGGTCAATTTGAGTCGGTCCTTGGGCAGCAGCATTGCGAGTCAACATCGCGACGCCGATTCCACGACCATCGGGCGTGGCGGCATAATGATTAAATTTTAGTTGGATAGCCAGGTCTTCTAACGCTCCCTGGTCCAATATTTCTTGGAGTGCAACTATATCTGAGCCGAGTACTTTAATTGTCGTTGCAATAAGATTGAGCTTGTCTGGGTACACCGGATCTTTGCGTGTGAAGTTCTGAACATTCCAAGTCGTGATAGTGAGCGGCATTAGTCACCTCGCTTGTTGGGGTTGTCTGGCAAGGAGACGTATTCTACGAGGAATGCGAACAAAGGCGCAAGGTGCAGTCGGGAAGTAGTGGCAATAATGCTTTCTGGCTCGGTGCGCCGGTACTTGTCCTGGCCGTGGGTATCGAAGATGACATCTTTCCCGAAGATTAACGCTGACGCAGCCTGCTTGGCTCGCTTGCCGAAGGCTTGGGTCTTCTCAGGGCAGTCAATACCCCTGAGGCAGACACGCTCAGGGTAGGTGTTGTGTAGGATCTCAATCGTGTCACCATCGAGAAGGAGACGACAGGGCCGGTGAAGGCAGCAACGGCGAGACTAGGGCCTGTTAACACTAACGTAAGCCATCAACGATCAACGCGAAATTGATGCACGCGACGAACATGACATCGAGCTTTTCAAACCGCGAGAAAATGCGCCGAAATCCCTTGAGCCGACGGAACAGCCGTTCGATCTCGTTGCGTCGCTTATGCAGGGCGCGATCGTATTCCCATGGCGTGCGTCGATTGTGCTCGGGCGGCACCACAGGCACATACCCTAACTCCAAGGCCAGTTGCCGCGTGG
>DATHTZ010000312.1:0-7818 GCA_035462675.1 Nitrospiraceae bacterium
CCTTAATGGTGGCGCCGGTTTCAAGGGTTGCGAGCTTGGTCCCACCCGTCGCAGTATCGCCTCGGAAACCCGGCTCAGTATCGCTGACTTTCAGTTCGATAAAGTTTGGCAACTCGACGTCGATAGGGCGATGTTCGTACACGAGGATCTTCACCGTCATGTCCTCTTTTAAGAGGTCAGCATTTCCGCCGAGCTTGCCCTTTTCGAACGTCAGTTGCTCAAAGGTCTCCGTGTCCATAAAGGTATACGCGTCGTCGGTTGCATAGAGGAATTGCATGGTCCGTTCTTCGAGATCCGGTTCCTCGAATCGTTCGCCTGATCGGAAGGTACGATCCAGGACATTGCCCGAAAGATAGCTCTTGAGCTTGGTGCGTACGAAGGCTCCACCCTTGCCCGGTTTTACATGTTGAAACTCAACAATGTAAAAGGGCTGGTTATCAACCATGAGGCGCACACCTCCGCGAAAATCTGTCGTGGAAATCACTCGATACTCCCTTCAAACTGTATGCGGTCATTGGACCGGCTTTGCAATTATTTCGTTCCTCTTGCCGCCCGTCGCGATGTCGCCTCTGCGGACGTGTTCTTCTGGCGTCTGGATGTGGTCAGATAGTCGTGCAGCCCACGGAGTGCGAGGAGATAGCCGATCGGGCCCAAGCCTGAAATTTGCCCGATCGCGACTCCTGCAATATAGGACCGGTGGCGAAATTCTTCCCGCTGATGAATATTGGACAGATGCACTTCAACGGTCGGTAGACCGACCGCTGCAATGGCGTCACGGATTGCGACGCTGGTGTGGGTATAGGCGGCGGGGTTAATGATGATCCCGTCGTATCCCGTCCGAGCCTCTTGAATCCAGGTCACGAGTTCACCCTCGTTATTCGATTGGCGTAGGTCCACGCTCACGGCCAACTCCTCCGCCAACTTCGTGATGGCTGTATCCAGTGCATTGAGGGACAGCGTGCCGTAAATCGACTGTTCTCTGGCCCCGAGAAGATTGAGATTGGGACCGTGTAAGACTCGTATTCGTAGCATGTCTTTCTCTTCACATACTGGTCACATAAGGACGATTCCATGTGACAGGGTCCAGCAGGGCGGCATTGTAGCAGCCTGCCTTAGACCGGTCAAACGTATGAAAAGTATTAAGAAACTTTGGGGTGCGGCTCGTTTGTCGTATCACGATCATGGCGACGTGATTTGATGCTGCGAAGCCATGACTCCAGCTGCGCCACGACTTGAGCATGAGGTGATGGAGGAGGCATCTCCACAATATCGGTGGCGTGGGGATCCTGCCCAGGCTCCGCAAGCTGTTCCTCTCTTTGATTCTGTATGATACAGGCTGTGTCCGTGGATTTCGTTGCCGCGACTAGTGGAGCGGTAGAATCAATCTCTTGTTCAGTCGTCGTTGATGCCAGCAGAACTGAATGGGAACGCGTCTCCAGGGTGGGGGCCATGAGTTCGGCAGGCGCAGGCGGTGCCGCAGCCTGTTGGGCAATGATGTTACTCGTGACTGGAGCTGCTGGCTTTGGCCGTTTCGGTTCCTTCGTGTGTTTCAGCGGCCCACCTAGAGCAGATTGGAGCGAGAGGGCTTCTTCATCACGCGGGTTGACTGCCAGGATAACAGCACAGGATTGCAGCGCCGACTCGTTCAGCCCTTGGCTCTGGTAGATCTTGATCAAGGTGCGGTGCGCGCGCAGATTTTCCGGGCTCAACTTGACGGATTCTTCCAGAATCGCCTTGGCCTTTGTGGCCTGCCCCATGTGGTCATACGCACGTCCGAGCGCGACCATGGCGGTAATGAAGCCAGGATATAATTTCAGGCCGTCTTCGAGGACACCCGCAGCTTCCTGCCACATGCCGACTTTCCCATACTCTTCGGCCAATGGCATGAAGACCTTCGAATGTGGATCTTTGGCCAACTGGATGGCCAATCGATCGATTTCCAGGGCAGTCTCGGCGGCATTCTGATCATGAGCCATGGGCTACTAGCGTCCTCCTGCAAGTGGCATGGTGACCTGACTGGATTGTCTGGTGCGGAGCAGTTCATAGGCCCGATTCAGAATCGCGTCGGCAAGTGCTCGTTTCGGCATTAGAGGCAGTTCTGTTATGGTCTCCTGCCGGTCGATCAATGTGGCTGCGTTCTGATCGCTGCCGAATCCTGCCCCTTCTATTGTGACATCGTTTGCGACGATCAGGTCAAGCCCTTTCGTCTTCAGCTTATCTTTCGCATGGGCGATCAGATCGTGAGTTTCAGCGGCGAAGCCAACGAGGAGTTGTGTGGTTCGCTGGGAAGATAAGGAAGCCAGGATGTCAGTGGTCGGTTCGAGTTCAAGCGTTTGGCCAGCTCCCTCCTCTTTCTTAATTTTTTTCGAAGCGGGGCTCATGGGGCGAAAGTCCGCTACGGCGGCGGCCATGATGAGAGTGGTGGACCACGCAAGGCGTGCAGACAGGGCTTTCAACATTTCTTCAGCCGTGGCGACTGACACGACCTCGACGCCTCTCGGAATCGGTAACGCTGTGGGGCCAGTGACGAGGACCACCTTGGCTCCCCTCGCTTGGGCGGCTTCGGCGACGGCATAGCCCATCTTGCCGGAAGAGCGGTTTGAAATGAACCGCACCGGATCGATCGGCTCTTGCGTTGGACCAGCCGAAACCAGCACGCGTTGCCCTTGCCAATCACGTTGTGGAGCCAGTGCTGCTTGAAGAACCTCCAGAATTCTATCTTCCTCTGCCAAACGGCCTTGGCCGATCTGCCCGGAAGCGAGCGGGCCTATTTCCGGCTCCACCACGATCGTTCCCCTCGCACGCAACATTCTGACATGTTCTAGAACAGAGGGATGCGACCACATCCCTCCATCCATCGCGGGGGCCACAATCAGCGGGCACTGTGCCGTAAGGAGCATGGTCGAGAGCAGATCGTCGCCCAATCCCAGCGCGGCCTTTGCAAGACAATTGGCTGTCGCGGGCGCAATGATAATGGCATCTGCTTGTGCAGGCAATGACAAGTGTTTCATTTCCTGATGCGCTTCGAAGATATGTGTCGACACCGGATGGCCGGAAAGCACTTCAAACGTCAGCGGGGTGACGAATTTTGTGGCCGATTGCGTCATTACGACGTGCACCGCTGCTCCTTCACGGAGCAAAGTCCGGAGCAATGCGACAGCCTTATAGGCCGCAATGCTGCCGGTCACACCAAGCACGATCTGTTTCCCGATCAATGTCGGATCGATGGAGTCGGAAATCATCACCAATGACTCCTCTTACTCTTCACTCTCACCTGCCACCGGCTTCGGGGAATCATCGACATAGACGCTCAGTTCTTTCTTGATCTCCTTCGCATCGTCGCCGGTCATCAAGGCGATGCGCTCCATTTCGCCTTCTTTGCCGCGCTTCGACTCCTTCATGGCATCCCGCGCTTCTTGACCGACGAGGTATGTGACTTGCCCCCGGAGGACTTCATCAAGGGCAATGGTCGTTTCTTTGGTGAAGCGTGAGGGGGCATGACGTGATCCTTGGACAATGTGTTTTGCCCGTTGGGCTGCGATGATCGTCAGCCGGTGGCGTGAGTCAAATTCGTCTGCTGTGTATTGAGGCAAGACTTTTAACATGTCGCTCATGGATTCGGTACTCCTTTGGGTAAAGGAAGATCTTTGCGATCTTCGGTTTTCTGTTCATCGTCAAGAATAAAATTATTCTCGAGCCACGTCATGTTTAGCCGTTTGGTCTTCAAGCGTTCTGACCAGAAAATGCTTTCGAGATCGCGAAGGGATCGGCCTAGGTCTTCATTGCAGACGATATAGGCGTATTCACGGTAGCTCCACACCTCCTCCTTGACCTTGTTGAGTCGCCCTTGAATCTCTTCCGCGGTATCGGAGGCCCTGGTTTGGAGCCGACCCCTGAGTACGGTCATCGAGGGAGGAAGAATAAAGATCGACACCGAATCCTCGAATCGTTTCTTGACCTGCATTGCCCCTTGTACGTCGATCTCCAATAACACATCGATCCCCTGATCGATCTTTTCAGTCAGCGATTTCCGTGGCGTTCCATAGAGATGTCCATACACGTGAGCCCACTCGACAAATTCATTTTTCTCGATCATCTCTCGGAATGGCTGTTCTTCAATGAAATAATACTCGCGTCCATGCTCTTCACCCGGTCGCGGCTTCCTCGTGGTATAGGAAATTGAATGCCACAGTCCCGGGAGATTCGCAGTGAGTTGCTTACAGAGCGTGGTTTTCCCCGTCCCGGAGGGTGCGGAGATAATGAAAAGAATTCCTCGCCTCTCCGTCGAGGAGCGCAGGTGGCCGGATGCCGGTGTCGGAGAGTTGGTCGTGGGGACTGAGTTCATTCGACGTTCTGAACCTGTTCGCGAATGCGTTCCAGTTCGGCCTTCATCTGGACCACGTGACCGGCGATTACTGCGTCGTTAGCTTTGGAGCCGATCGTGTTGACTTCCCGCCCGATTTCTTGGAGCAGAAAATCGAGTGTTTTGCCTACAGGATCTGTACGGTCAAGCGCCTGCTCAAACTGTATCATATGTGAGTCCAATCTGACTAATTCTTCCGTAATGTCGCCACGATCGGCGTACACTGCCAACTCCTGATACAGTCGGGAAAGGTCGGGAATTTCCGATCCCAGCAGCTTCTCCACACGAACCTTCATTTTGTCAAAGATCTCCTGGGCCAGCAGAGGAGTCCGTACAGCGACCCGAGTCCGATGCTCCCGAATCGTCTGAATCCGTGTGCTCATATCTTCTGCCAGGGCCTTCCCTTCGCGCGCTCGCATCCCCTCAAGATCTTTCAATGCCTGAGTCGTCAGTTGTTGAACGATCTTCGCCAATTTCAGGTCTTCCGTTGGTTGATCCGATACCGACAGCACGTCGCGGAGTCCTGCTATGAGCGCAAGATCGATGGAGCCGCTCAGCTTCAGAGATTTCTTGAGGGTACGGAGAGCCTGATGGTACTGCTTTGCGAGGGGTTGGTCAAGATTGACGCTTCCGGCGCGGCCTTTACCCGCTTGAACGGTCACGGTGATGTCGATACGCCCACGGGCACAGCATTGCTGGATGGCTTTTTTAAAGGAATCTTCCAGGTGGCTTAAGGGCCGGGGAAGGCGGCAGGCGATTTCAAGAAAGCGATGGTTGACGGACCGCATTTCTACCGTCACCGATCCGTCCTGCCAGGGAGCCTGTCGTCGACCGAAACCGGTCATACTTCGAATCATTGGGGACCTTTCTCTTTCCATGGGCAGTATCGATGGACCGGACAGGTGGAGCACTGGGGTTTCCTGGCAAGGCAGACATAACGGCCATGCAGTAATAGACGTTGAGAGACAGCCGTCCACTGGGATATTGGCAGGAGCTGCTGCAGGTCTTGTTCGACCAGGTCTGGATTGTCGGATCTAGTCAGGTCCAGTCGCTTCGCCACACGCTTCACATGGGTATCGACGACGATGCTTGGCAGGCCGAACGCATTCCCAAGAATGACATTCGCAGTCTTTCTGCCGACGCCCGGCAAGGTGATCAATTCTTCCATCGTATCAGGGACCTGTCCGCCGAAGCGCACGATCACAGCGTTGCCGCAAGCGACGAGATGTTTCGCTTTGTTCTTAAAAAAGCCGGTGGAACGAATGAGCTGTTCAAGTTCATGGCGATGAGCCATCGCCAGCTCTGCAGGCCCTCGATAACGCCGAAACAGTGATGGGGTGACCTGGTTGACTCGCTGGTCGGTACATTGGGCGGAGAGGATCGTGGCCACGAGCAATTCCCAAGGGGACCGATGGTCGAGTTCCATCTTCGGGCTTGGCATTGTACGCTGAAGCGTCTTCGCAATCTCTCGAAGACGCTTTCGATGATCCGAGGATGGTAGAAATTTCGTAGTCATGGATGGTACCTGAACAGGCAGATTGTGCAGCGGGTTAATGGCGGGATGCAAGCGTGGGCGTCACGGCTACCGACTTCTTGGAAGAACCGTCCACCGGAACAAGCTGGGTCAACCGTTCCTCAAGATGCTGGATTAGCGGGGGCAAGGTCTCCGGATGCAGAGATGAAATCCCGATTGAGCCGTAACGCCGACAGAGAGCTTCCGCTTGCCCTGCCGGAAGCTGGTCACACTTATTGAATATCAGAACCTGTGGAAGCTGATCGAGAGCGAGGCTTTGGAGTACGGTATTGACCGATGTGATATGGGCCTCCATATCTTTCGCCCCCGCATCGACCACATGCAGCAGTAGATCGGCATCGCGCAGCTCATCCAATGTTGTTCTGAAGGCAGCAAGGAGATCTTTGGGGAGATCGCGAATAAATCCCACCGTGTCGGTGAGGATCACTTCACGGCCATGGGGGAAATGCAGCCTGCGGCTCGTGGTATCGAGTGTTTCAAAGACCCGTGGGGCGGTGCTCACCTGGCTGTTCGTTAAGACATTGAGGAGTGTCGACTTACCGGCATTCGTGTAGCCCACGATGGATAGAACTGGGAAGGCCTGTCGAACGCGGCGTGATCGCCGTTGGTCCTGGTGACGGGCAAAGCCTTCGATTTCCCGTTCCAAATGGTCGATGCGCTCTCTGATACGCCGGCGATCCGTTTCGAGTTTCGTTTCACCGGGACCTCTGCTTCCAATGCCGCCGCCCAAGCGGGAAAGGCTCGTTCCTTGGCCGGAGAGACGGGGAAGCAGATAACGGAGTTGTGCCAACTCGACCTGCACTTTGCCTTCTCGGCTATGGGCCCGTTGCGCAAAGATGTCGAGAATGAGTTGGGTCCGATCGATGACCGTCAGGTCGGTGATCTCCTCGATGGCGCGCAACTGCGCGGGCGCCAAATCTTGATCGAAGATGAGCAAGTCCGCTCCCTTTTGCATGGCGTGCATCAGGACATCCTTAAGTTTTCCGCTTCCCAATTGAAAACGATGATGGCCGCTCTGTGTGCGTTGGACTAACCGGTCGATGACGGTGAGATCTGCCGAGGAAGCGAGTTCTGCCAATTCGGTGAGGCGTTCTTCTTGGTCCGCCTTGCTCTTGGGGGAAGCGCTCACGAGGATGGCGGTCTGCCTTTGAGCCATCGTGTGAGACCCACTCTGACGTTGGAGATCTGACTCCAGTTCACGAATGAATGTCGCGAAGCTTACCGGACATTGCTGCACTAGCGTAGGCTTCAGCAGCGTATACAATTGCCCATGAGAACTGGGTGGATTCAGATGGGCCAGGGAGAGTAACCCTGGCTCACCCTTAGAGGTTACGGCCAACGTTCCAATCATGTCGAGTCGAAGGAGGCCTAGCAGGGTGAGGTCTTCTTGAGTAAGGGGCTGTTCCTTTAGATGCGAGCGTATCAGGCGAAAACCTCGCAGGGATCTCGGGCTTGCACGAAAGGTGATCAGAGTCGTTGGCGAAGGCTCGGTGCCGGCACCGACCAGAACGTCTTGCACAGCTCCACGCCGAGTGATGACCAGACCAATGGGGCGCCGAATCTCGTGCGTGAACTGCGCAAGAGTTTTTGCCGTTTCAGCCGATAGGACTTCATCCACGGACATCCGACGGCGATAGAGCCGCTCTAGCATGGTGAGCTGGCCGGCGCGGAGACCAAGAACCTGTCCGTGAATTTCTGGAATGGGCGTCGTTTCCTTATTGTCGTCGGTTAGCAGGCTACGGAAAAGCTAGTGCGGCCTGCGAGAACGCTGCTGGCGGGCCGTTTCATCATCCTGTTAGACCGCGTGTGAATGATGAGGCCAATGAAGCTTGGGCATCGATGTCCAGGGATGCACGGAGCCCTGCACGAAGCGCGTGCCTCCCTGCGGCGGCGATCATCGCGGCATTATCAGTGCAATAGG
>DATHTZ010000313.1:0-3589 GCA_035462675.1 Nitrospiraceae bacterium
GGCCCTATGTTAGGTGACTCGGTTGCTCCCTGGTTGGGCATCATAGATCGCCACTCATAGTGGCACAGACGAGGCTCAGCTGACGCTCACGCTCTGCGACGGCAAGACGCTTGGCCTGACGCTCTCTATAGTGAGAAACCATAAACCTGCGCTTACGACTGTCGCCTTGCTCGTTGACCCAGGAGGTCAGCCAAAATACACGGGTGGGCCGGTATTTGGATTGATACGTTCCTCATATCTGGCCACGCCCGGAATGCCCGACGTATTGTTCAGACGAAGGTGAGTACGAACCCAGATGGCATGGGCATAGGGCGAGTATCGACGAAGAAGCTCGTCTCTCTATACCTCAGCAGCCTTCAAGGCCTTGCGTTTTCCGCCATACATTGAGTCGGAGAACATCTTCACGACGATATCGTTGTGTCGTTGCAACGTGACTCGCCACGCATGGGTGTGGCTTGCCTCGTGGTCTACGCGGATGATGTTGCGGGGAGGGAACCCCTTCTGGAGAACCTTCACGTGCCACGCTAACCGGTGCACGCCGTCTTAGCGCGGATTCGGGTAGCGTGTGTGGTTACACGGCGATCTGCGCGCTCGGCCACTTGTGGTTTCTCAATTCCCTGAGACACGAGCGACACCACCAGGGTGTTGAGTGAAACGCCCTCCGCCTTCGCGCAGGCGATCAACCGCGCGTGGAGCGAACGCGGCACACTTTGCACGAAACGCCCACTCACCGCGGAAAACGGCCGGGGATTGCCATCGCCAAACTCTTGCGCAACGGCCAGCCACGACTGCAGCGCGTCCCGGCCATTCTCGATTGCATCCTCCGGTGTGGCTCCATCAGACCAGCAATCGGGAAGATCGGGGAAGTCCATGCTGTACCCGCCGCCTTCCTCTTTCGAGAGGGGGCGAACTTCAAAAGGGTATGCAACGCTGGACTTTTTCATTCGGCAACTTTTTCCTCAACCAAACGGACAAACGTTCGCACGTAGGGGGAGAAGATGGGATCAGTACCCTCCTTCCTATGCCCCACCTAAATGTTAGATTTCAGCCGCATGCGCCAATACCTGGGCTCCTGATGCAGGTGTGCGACTGCAATAATGATGATCTCGACGCTTGTCGGCCCATAGATCAGGCCATAGGGAAACCGCTGCATCTGACAACGGCGAATCGAGCCACCCAGCGAGTGCCATGCCATCGGAAAATTGTTGATACGCCGGGTGGTCTCCCAGGCCTCATCACGAAACTCATCCCCCAGCTGAATGCGCTGCGCGTTATAGTACCGGACTGCCTCGATAAGCTCTTGATGCGCGGGAGGCAGGAATCTTGTCTTCAAACTTTTTTCCCAAGATCCGCGAAGACCCGCTCCGCATCGACCGCGCCAAGCTCGCCAGCATGGTAAGCAGCCAAGCGATCTTCCGCTTCCTTGAGCCACATCGCATCAAGCGCGGGATTGGGCTTATCAAGACTGGCAATCAGACCTTCCACCAACGCCGCACGGTCATTGGACGGGAGTTCAAGGGCCTGATGCAAAATGGCTTTTGCTGATTGGGGCATAACCACCTCCATAACGGTCACCCGAAACTGTACCAGCGATGTTCTGTGAAATCTACCGCTAACGCTCAGCCGCCGCCTGCTACGACAGCATGGAGGAACTTTCCTGGCGGTCTGCTGGAGCGCCTTGTTAGGGAAGGATATATATGCATATGCTGGTTTCTTCCCGCAAATCTCGCATGGTCACCCGCGAAAATTCAGAATGTCCCCGTTTATTTCCCCCGCAGGATCTCTGAGTTCTGCGTCATTGGATAGCCCTGCACAGAGCCTCTAGCTGACCCGCAAATACTTTTCGCAAGTCCTTATCGTGCTCTTGCGTTTTCTTGTCGGACGTGGCTGAGATTAACCAGAGCTGGACAGCCTTTGAAAGCGTATTGTGCCATTCCTTCACCTTCCCGTGAGTCGAGCCGATCATGTCTTGGAACATCTTGAGCCCCTTCGTGGCAACCGCTTCGCGCTTGGCTGCATCCAAGTAGACAAACTGTTCGGCAAATCCAGCTGGCACAGGTTCTGACTCAATCTCAATGCCATCATCCTTCAAGTAGCCCGATAACAGAATGAAGATAAACGTGGCGTAACTCAGTCCTATTGCACCTTCTACAATGGATCTCTCTCCGCCATCGATCAAAAGTTTTCCATTCGAACGCATCGCGCCAAACGCGATGCTGATCGCCAATCCGTACGCCGCAAAGCCTGCTTTCCTAGCCTCAGAGGCACCTTTCGGAATGAGCGGCGGGATAAAGCTTGGATTAATGGCTGAGAAAAAAGATACAGCGTCGGGGTAGCCCTCATCGAAACGTAGTAGTAGACCAGATAGATATGGTCGGTGTGGGTCTCCAACAGTTAACAATTTGTCGAGCGGGCGAGGCTTGCTCCGGAAGATTTTCTTAAGCACAGGCAGTCCTCATTAACGCATAATGTTTGCGTTGAGCGGGTGTACCGCTTTAGGCGCGTCCGCTCTCGAACTCATTGTTAGAAGGCATCATTTCTTCCTCCGATCCGCAATCTTCGTACGTGAATCCACGACAAACGCCTTTTGCCCTCCATCCAAGACATCTTCCAACGGCATGCTTCGGACAATTGGCAAGAGCCGGTCTTGCTCAGTCGTAATCTGCGACTGAACGTGGGCTTCGAATACATTCGTCAATTCGATGAGGGCGTTTACCTCTACACCGCCTAAGCCTGTCACTCGCCCTCCACCGTAGCCAATGGAGGTAATGCCTTCCTCTTTCACTCGCTCGACGCAGTAATAGGCACGAGGAATATTTTCCTCGAACGCGTTAACAGAGTGCGCCACATGCTTGTCCCGATACGCACGGAGATGATCGTGAGCAGCGCGCTGCTCAGAAGAAAGAATCTTCAAGTCCTCTTCACTCAAAGGGTGCCTAACTCCTCCTGAGAAGGGCCGGCTATACATCACCACTGCGGCGATTGAAAGTGGCTCGACAAGCCGCCAGTTGGTCTTGGCAGCTGTAAATTCAGCGGCAAGCATTTGGGCAAAATCCCGAGCACATTGCAGATCCAACAAGATGCCGCTCAAGTCAGCTAGGCGCGTCGCCTCCGCGATCTGAAGATCCACCCACGTATGATCGGCCACTGCTATTGACTCCTTCTAACTATGAATTAGACATAAGATGCGGAGGTCTGGTTTTCTGTCCGTATAACACGCTTTGGGATTTTTGCCGAAGGTCGGTGACCCTCTTTGCATTCAAGTGTTTACTACCTATCAAGGAGTTTATCGCAGCATCTTGTGCGGAGCAGCATAACACCACCTCCTTGAATTGTTCTCAGCTAGCAGGCGGCGGGTACGTCCTTCACTGCGCGCATGAGCGACCATCCATTTTCTATCTTTTCTCTTGAGGGCAGGCTAAATTGTCTCCCACTGCGCGTGTCCAACGAGGGTCTTCTGAGACTGCGCGTTGCACGAGCACAGGAGACCATCTAGCCTGCTCCTTCTCAGGGCGCGCGTTCCGGGAGCACGTAGACCGACATGCGTCCCCTTCCAATCCTTTTCATCTTCTACTTTCCTCCTCCACCC
>DATHTZ010000314.1:0-2541 GCA_035462675.1 Nitrospiraceae bacterium
GGCAGGCGGAACGACGCCAGACGGCATGACACCATCTGAGCAAATACTGGCGATCAACCGAGAGTTGATTGCCCACTATGAACGATACGACCTGTGCTGGAAACAGGACGTCTTGCCTGAACTGCAAGAGGCAGGCATTCGGGTTCTGCATTATGTGGAGCTGGTGCAGAGGGAGAGCGACGCACTTCAACAGTACTTTCAGCGCGAGATCTTTCCCACGCTGACACCGCTAGCGTTTGATCCGACCCATCCTTTTCCGCATATCTCGAGTCTCAGCTTTAATCTTGCCGTGATGGTGAAGGACCCCGAACGCGGCGACTGTTTCGCGCGCGTGAAAGTGCCGGATGTCTTCCCCCGACTGGTCCCCATCCGCACCGACGAAGATGTCGCCCTGCAACAGATGGGGTTGGGCGTAGCAGGGAAAGTGCAGCAATTTGTCTGGCTGGAGGAGGTCATCGCGCATAACCTGGGTAGCCTCTTCCCCGGCCTGGACGTGGTCGCATCATACCCATTCCGTGTGACGCGCGATGCCGATGTCGCCATCGAGGAAGACGAAGCATCCGATCTGATCGAAGCGGTGGAAGAGCAGCTCGATCAGCGGCATTTCACGTCAGCCGTTCGATTAGAATTGGGTGCGGGGACACCGGGGCATATTCGCGAGACTCTGACACGAAACCTTCAGCTCCCGCCGTATCTCGTCTACGCAGGGAACAGTCCCATCGGCATGGCGGGGATTCGTGAACTCTACGCTCTCGAACGTCCTGATCTGAAGGATCCGCCATTTTCTCCAGCCGTCCCGTCCTGCTTGAACAAATCGGGCAGCCTCTTAGCTGCTATCCGTCAACAAGATGTGCTTTTGTATCATCCCTATGACAGCTTCATGCCGGTCGTGGAGTTTCTACGAGAAGCCGCAAACGATCCAGACGTCCTTGCCATTAAACAGACTCTCTATCGTGTCAACCCGAAATCACCCATTGTCGATGCGCTGATGGAGGCCCGCGTCAACGGCAAGCAAGTTGCGGTGTTGGTTGAGCTCAAAGCTCGGTTCGATGAGGAGAACAACATTGAATGGGCCCGGAAACTCGAAGATGAAGGCGTGCATGTGGTCTATGGTGTGCGCGGGCTCAAGACGCATGCGAAGGTCTGTCTCATCGTCCGGCGCGAACCGGAGGGAATCCGTCGCTATGTCCATCTCGGCACCGGAAACTATAATGTTGTCACCAGTCGTATCTATACCGATGTGAGCTATTTTACGTGCGATCCCGCCATTAGCCGCGATGTGTCCGAGCTGTTTAACTCACTGACTGGGTACTCCCGCAAGACCTCCTATTCCAGGCTCCTCGTTGCACCGACGACGCTCAGACAACAACTGCTTGATCGGATCGAGCGCGAGATTTGCCGCCACCGCCAGCACGATGATGGCTATATCGCTTTCAAGATGAACGCGTTGGTCGATACGCAGTGCATCCAGGCCCTGTATCGAGCGGCGCAAGCCGGAGTCCGGATTGATCTTCTAGTGCGGGGTATTTGTTGTTTAAAGCCAGGCCTCCCGGGGATCAGTGAGACCATCACCGTCACCTCGGTGGTAGGGCGTTTTCTGGAACACGCGCGGATCTACCACTTTCGTAACGGTGGGCAGAACGAGGTGTTGATTGGGAGCGCTGATCTGATGCCGCGTAACCTGGATCACAGGGTGGAAGTGATTTTCCCTGTGGAAGATCCTCGCTGGCGCGAGATCATCGTCAATGACATTCTCGGTGTCGGGCTGCGGGACAACGTGCAAGCCAGACGGTTACTTGCTGACGGGACCTATGAACGCGTGCAGCCGATAGATGGTCAAACAGTTGTGAATTCTCAGGAATGGTTGTTGAGTCACTGGAAACTCCGGCCGTAAGGGGCAGCTTGAAGACACCGGCAACTTATGTGAGTGGACCTCTCCACATGACACCCACTGGCACGCGATCAATGCCGACAATCCTTGTCATCGAAGAAGAACACTGCGGTGGCGGTCTGGCACGAGGTCATCACCACTCTAAGACGTGTACTACACTATCAAATCTCCAAGCAGTTTAATGAACAGTAGCCACTATTCACAGCCTAGCGCAATACCCATGCGCGACCCAATTTCTTCCGACCCTGGCCAAGTCGTCCGGCATTTCAGACAGATTGTACTCTGGCCTCTGCAGCTGATGCCGATCCGTGATGATATGCCGATCCAGAAGCATTGCGACTTTATACAGACTTCGGGCCTCAATAGCCTCTGGCGAGAGGTGGAGGACGAGTTTACCGGCGATCCGGCCCTGTTTCAGGAACGGCACTACAGCGAATTCATCACATTCCTTCCCTCCGTCCAGCGATTTCTCTATGGCGAGGGAACAGGCCGCGGGACCGGCGTCAATCAGGAATCGCCCATCCGCGTGTTCCGCCGCACCGATATTGCCAATGTGCGGATGACCTACCCCGATCCCAGAGCTGTACCGATCACATTCGAGGTGGCGCATGTGGATTTATATTTTTTTTACGACATCGACATCGTCATCC
>DATHTZ010000315.1:0-2362 GCA_035462675.1 Nitrospiraceae bacterium
GGGTGTGTTTCATAGTACGCCCCCCATGATTGAGGTTGAACATGTGCCGTTTCTTCCAAGAAGAGACGTTCTTTCTGTTTGTGCGAAATAATTCCTATTTCGTTTTTGTCAAGATCCTGGAGCCAGGGAGGGATGGTTCACGTAATGGTACGGAGAGGGTCTTGACTTTTCAAACCTAAGTATTTATTTACGAATCTTTCCAACAAGAGCGGCGCCACGTGTTTATGATACCGACCTTACATCTGTCCCCAACTGTCCCAAACTGCCCTAAACAGTCCTCAACTGCCTAATTTCCTTCTCCTCCTCTTTGTCCTACGCTGCCTTATGCTCGTAATCACGCTACGCGATGCAGGGTTGATTCCCTGAGTGCGATGGCATGCGCACGAGAGCGTACATCTGGATACATCAGCGTACATCTGCCTAATTCCCATGACGGCATCGCCGACGTAAGGTAGGGCAAGACGTTGAACCAAGGAGGGACCATGAAGACAGCAGATTTGTCGATCAAGGAACTCGCGGCCTTCATTGGCGTGAGCACGGATACCATCAGGCGGGCGGTTCGCAAAGGCGAGATTCCGGCAACTAGAGTCAAAACCGCGTTACGGTTTGATTTACAGGAAGTCCTCACCTGTATGCAGCGGAACGCGGAGGCCAGGTTTGGGACACGCTCGGCGAGCGCGCTGGGCGGGAAGAGCCGCCCGCGCGCCGCACGAAACGCCCCCGGATTGGTAACACGGGGGCAACACGGGGGCTTGGCTGACAACATGAGTGACGCATCGCCCGAGTCGAATACCCACGTCTTTACCCTGACCATGGATTGGCTGGCCTTCACATTGCCCGATGTCTCTGCACAGGAAGTCATGCGACAGATCGGTGGCGAATGGACGAAGGGCAAAGCCGGATTTCGAGGCTACCCCCTGTCGTGGATTCTGACCGATACCTCCAGAGGCATAGGCATGTTAGGGACAGGCGCCCCGCGTCAACCTCGAGAGGTGCATGCCGATCTCTCTGCCGGCATTGTCTCGCCATGGGATCTCAGCCGAATGCGGAACATCCTTCAGTGGATCAAAGACCATGAGGGCCATATCACGCGAATGGACTGTGCGTTGGATGATCGTCAGGCTGTAGTGCCTCTCCAGCTCGTCACTCAGGCTGCTGAAGTGGGGCAATGCATTAGCCGCGCGGACCGCATTCAAGTGATTCGCTCGTTCTCGTTGCACAAAGGCACGGCCTCCGGGGAAACCATTTATTTCGGGAGCCCGCAAAGCCAGACTCTTTTGCGCGTGTATGATAAGCGGCTGGAACTCCTGGCGAAGAAGCGTCCTGGTGCTGAGGAATACGGCATACGATGGGAACTGGAATTCAAACAGGACCGCGCGCAGCTCTGTGGTCAAGCGTTGATTGGGCTCGAAGAACAGGACTGGAAAGGTTTTCTCATCGGCCTCCTCCGATCCTATGTCGATTTTCGAGACACGACGCGTGATGAGGAAGATGAGGATCGTGCTCGAGCACCACGACTTCCCTGGTACGAATCCCTCACCCGAGGGTTTATGACCGCCCGTTTAACCATCCCACAGGAGGAGCCGGAAGAAGAACGTGTCAAAGCCTGGATCACTCGATCGGTTGCCCCAATGCTCGCGGCCCTCTGCGCCTTGCCGAACGGGCAGGCCTGGGTCGAAGGTGCGATTGTGGAGGGGGCGGATCGACTCAAGCATCGGCATCGGCAGCTCATCAAGAAGGGAGCACGGAAAGGGAAGACTCCTTCTTCATGACGACTCATCCACTCACTTCTCACGCCGGCGGACTCGCGGGCGCATCCTGGGGGCGCGGGGGTGTCGTGAGACTCCCCCGATTCGCTCTGCGTGGGCGAACTCATGGATAATGATTCGATCGCCAGAGATAGCTCAATGACCTCCCCTCCCACTCTTGACGCGTGGATGGTACCTCCGCATACTCTCCCTCGGCGAAGTCGTGGTCGTGGCAGGGACCGGAGAGGCAATGCCATGACGCAACAGTTAGTGGATCTCGTGGAGCAGTTTTGTCAGTACCAGCTCAAACAGCGTGGCAAAACGGAAGGAGGGGTGCAAAGCTATCGCTGGGTGCTTGAACAGTTTCTGATGTTCGTCAGATCCCGACATGGACGGTTGGCCCGCGCCACTGACCTCACGTTGTCATCGATTCAGATGTGGATGGACGACATGGCTGGTTGTGATCTTGCCCTGAGTACGATGCGTTCGCGCCAATCGACGCTGTCGAGCTTCTGTTGTTGGCTCGTAAAGCGGGGCGTGCTTCAGGCGAATCCCATTTCGGCCATGGACCGACCACCGCACCGAATGGAACCACCGCGACAAGTGCCGACACC
>DATHTZ010000316.1:0-4656 GCA_035462675.1 Nitrospiraceae bacterium
ATGGGTCATGGTGCGTCAGGGTGATTTGGCACCAAGTTGGCACCACACGACTGACCTGCCCCCTGCAGTTGTACCAACATCACTGGCGGTCAGGCGCAATGTGGCCTGACGGCTTCCGGTGCCGGTGGTCGATAGCTCAGCGCACTGTGGTGTCTGTGATGGCGGGTACGTAGTTCATTAGAACCTCTCTTGTTGTTGGGCTTGGTTAGGCTACTCGGCGAAGACTGCGGCGGAGGATTCAGCGCAAGCACGGCCACGCACTAGTTGCACATCGTCGCCCACAGCGATTTCGCCGCTCTCGATCACGAAGCAATTGAGCGCGAGTTTACCCTCGAACCTCCGGTAGATGCCGCGGGTGATTTCTTTGTCTTGGACTTGCGTGTCGGGATCGTACGAAGTCATGATGCACCGTAGACGCAAATCCTGGACCCCAATGAGCACCGTGCCGATGCGCAAGCAGCCGCCTGGCCACTCGCGCTCGGTCAACCCCTCGACGTCACCGATCACGAGGTTGGGCCGCAAACGGCGATGGTCGTGACCGAAGGCGGCGATGGCACCGTCGGTGGCCACCAGCAACGGGAGTACATCGAAGCGTTCAATGCCATCGTAGCGCACCAGCTTCGCGCCTGGCCCAGCTATTTCTGCGACCTCGGCGGCGACCTCTGGACTGTCCCACGGACGACGGTCCACCAGGGGTTCGCCATCCAGACCCAGCGTACTCTTATGACCCAGGAAACGTGGATGGGAGCGTGAGGTGACTACCCGTTCCCGGGCGTCCTCGACATGTACGACTCGGTCGCCTTCAATGCCGAGCGGCCCGATGCGTGCCCGTTGCAGTTTCTCGCCTGCCATTGTCTTAACCGGATATCTCCAGATCTCCGTCACCTTCAAGGCCACCTCCGTTCCTGTGGAAAGAACCGCTGAGTTCATTTGCGGTATGACATGATCTATTCGTTGGTCGTCCAAAGGCCGTAATTCTTACAGTCGAATGAGTCCCAGCAAGTGCCTTCGAGCACTCATGTAAATAATTTCACTTTGAGGGCTTCGCGATACTCCATCTCTCCCATTCCCAAATCATTTATTTTCGACCCGTCGCGACGATAGAGGGAAAACCCTGATAAATCAAACTCACCTTTGGCCAAAAACGGTATGGGTTTTGATTTCAGGGATTGAACTTGATGATCCACCCAGACGAGAGAAATCATAGGAACTTGAACAAGATGCTAATGGATGCTGTTAATCAACGGACCGCCACGCTCCGCTCACCTGTTCCTCTTTCTCCACTCCCACGGCGGCACGGTTGACCAGCCCCCAGTTGTTAGGCCACCGCTCAAGTTGCTTCATGCCGAAAGGATGCTCAGACAGGAATTCCAATGCCATAGCAACGGAGCTGTGTTTTTCGGATTTGTTTGATCGGACCTCTCACGTTTCACACTTCACGACTAGATACCCGCGTACCATTCATACCCTTGATCTTCCCAATAGCCGCCTTTTCCGCCACCGATGTCGGACAGTGTCTCCACTAATTCGATCCTCCGCACATACTTGGCCTGCTTGTAGCCGAGTTGCCGTTCGAAGCGGAGACGGAGGGGCGCGCCATGAGGAATGTCCAGCGGAGAGCCATTCAACGTGTAAGCCAAGATCGTTTGCGGGTGATAGCAGTCGGCCAGGGCCATACTCTCGTAGTACGGCATCCCGTCCTCGTCCACATCGGCGCAATGGAAGACGGCGAACTTGGCATTCGGCAAGGGCTGCACCTTCTGCATCAGATCGCCGAGCGGGACGCCGGTCCACTTGCCGATGGCACTCCAGCCTTCAACACAATCGTGCCTGGTAATTTGTGTCCGCGAGGGTAATTCTTTCAGTGCGGCGAGCGACCAACTCATCGGAACCTGGGCCAAGCCGTCAACCTCGATCGTCCATTCGGAGAAATTCTTTGCCACATGCCCGACATAGTCTTCCGTACCTGGATCGGTATTGCCGTTCGCCGGAAACACCTTCGAGATGTCGGCATCCCCATATTCTCTGGCCAGGGCATTCGTCGGCGTGACGGCCCGTTGGACTCGTTCAGTCAGTTTCTCCGTCTTGTTCAAGATCGAAGGGAACCAACTGCTCCACGTCAGGTTATCGCAGCCCGCAAGCGCCACAAGACTCGCGGCGCCCAACGCCCCCTTCAGAAACTGTCTCCGCTCCATTGCACGTTCATGCTTCATGGCTCGCTCCTTCATGCTCACGCTTTATGACAAACCATCCCGTTACCATCGAACGGATATTGTTGAAGAACCCTGTCAGGATCACTTGCACCACATGCACCACAATGAACCCGACGAAGGAAAAACAGGCAATAAAGTGAATCGTCCGCGCCGCCTGCCGTCCGCCGAAGATCGTGAGCAGCGATGGGAAGGCCGTATCGATTGTCGGCGACATGGTCAGGCCCGTCAGGACGATCAGCGGCGCCACCACAAACAGAATCCCCACATAAGCCAGCTTCTGCAGCACGTTGTAGTGCTTGGCTTCATCGCCTGTGGGATGCCGGAGCACAAGGTGATCTTTGACGGCCTTGCCGCTACCGCGCAGGTCCTTGCCGGTCGGAGCGAAGTCGCGCGTGATATGACGGCTGATCAACGCATAGGTCATGAACAAAAATCCGTTGATCACGAAAACCCAGGCAAAGAAAAGATGCCATTGCCGTCCCATCGCGAGCCAGTGTGCGCTGGGCACCGTGGCCCAGGCGGGGAACGCACGACCGGAGCCATTCGAATAGCCGAGGACTCCTGTAGTATTGAACTGGTGGCCCAGGATCGTCGTGATGCCTTTTATCCCGCCGTTTTCGGTCTTCATGGGTCGAATCGAGAGCACGGGCTGATCACGATCCGACCGGTCGCCCCAATAGAGGGCCGGATGCGCGTTGAAAATTTGGAGACCGCTCATAATAAGGATGAAGAGGCAAGGGACGTTGAGCCAATGGCTGATCCTTATGGGTAGTCGATGCCGGTAGATCCTCTCGACAACCGGGGCTGAAGCAGCTAGTGCGGCTGAGACGGCTCCCTGGTTCGCAGTGAGACCATCGGGAGTAGAATGTTCTTCGAGCGGGAAGGGTTTGGGCCTCATCGCGAGTTCCGAGGCCGACTCGCCCTCCCGACCTTGACCGATTCCAGTTCCTTCGTGAATGAGTGAGGCCATGATCGTGTCTCCTCTGGCTTGGGGGCACCTGTCTACTGCTTGGTCGGAGCCCGGCCTCGATTCTTACAAGGTATTGCGAGAGCGGAAACGGGACGGCCTGCAATCGGTTTATTCGACTGCAGGCCGTAGGAATGGAATACAGGAATGTCAGATGGATGCCTACTTCCCCGTGACTCCCTTCATCTCCCCCTTCATGTCCTTCATCTCGCCCTTCATCTCGTTGTGTTGGGTTTTCATCTCGCCCTTCATCTCATTGTGTTGGGCATTCATGTCGCTCTTCATCTCGCCTTGTGTACTTTTCATCGCCCCCATATTGCCCTTCATCTCGCCTTTCATCTCGTCCTGATGACCCTTCATTTTCCCCATATCTTCGGCAAAGGAAAGGGAGCTGAAACCCACCAGACACATACTTGCAATGACTGACAGCATGATATTCTTCATCGAAGACCTCCTGGTTAATAATAAAGACCCAAGCCCTCACGAACGCTACGCCCTTCGAGTATTCGAATGAACACACCCTCCCTTCGACCAGCCCAGACCAACTGGTCTGGCCATCATTGTTAGTCGTATGCGACTCATTCTCCAGCCCTGGTGTCGAATGCGCGACAGACCTCGCTCACGTAGGCGAGCCGTGGCGCGCGGCAAACCGTTTGCGCAGGCGAAGACGATTCACTGTCGATGGCGGAAGCGTGGGGAGGCTTTTCAGCGCAGAGGAAATGAGATCAATCTGTTTCACATAAGCACGGCAGTGAGCGCAGGACGCGAGATGCAGGACGACCTGAACTTTGGTCAGACTGAGAAGGCGGTCATCCAGATATTCAGAGGCTCGATCCGTGACATCGCGGCAACTGAGTCCGCTGCGGGTCCATTGTGGAGGATGGTCTCTCATGAGGAGCTCTCCAATTGAGATATTACCCCTGAGTCCCCCCATTCATACGTTTCTTACATCGTCTTCTTCCTACCTCTAGATAGGTCTCGACTGCCGCCCTAACACGCTCCCGTGCCCGGTGGAGCCGAACATAGAGGTTGGTTTCCGTGATCATCAGCAATTCGCAGACTTCTTTCGCATCCACACCTTCGACATCGCGAAGGATCAAGACCTCTTTGAGGGTTGCAGGGAGTGCCTCAATCGCCCGCTGCATCGCATTGACCGCTTGCTGGCTGGCTAGCAGCTTCTCCGGAGTCTGGTCGTCCCACGGCTGGGGGGGAAAGGCCCAGTGCCCGGCCCACTCGCCCGTCTGTTGGAAGCGGGACGGATCGACCGCTTCGTCGTTGTCGTCATCGTAGGATTCGAAGTCCGAGAAGGTCGTATGGCGCTTCTCGCGGACGCCGCGATCCTTGGCCTTGTGGATCAAAATCCCGCAGACCCAGGTGCGAAGGGACGACCGGCCTTCGCACCTGGGTCTGCGGGATTTTGATCACCGCCATCCAGGTGTCCTGCACGACTTCTTCAGCCAATTCCCGACCAGCCAC
>DATHTZ010000317.1:0-1888 GCA_035462675.1 Nitrospiraceae bacterium
TGGGGTGGTGGCAACGAGTTCGATGGACTCGTACACGCTGATCGTCGTCCCGCTGCCGGCTGAGGCCGAGACTTGCATCGTGAGAGCCGCGCTCGGTGCGAGGGACGCAATATCCTGATGTGTCCGCAATTGCTTGGGCGAGGCGAGGAGACCTACGAACTGGGCAGGCGGCGCTTGACGAAACTCGCCGTCATAGGTCACCCACAGTCGTACGGCTGCCGACACATGGGCGTACCATTCGTCTCCGACCGCGTTCGTTTCAACCCAATTAAACAGGGTGTTCACCCGCGACATGATCGACACGGTCGTCGGTTCTAACGAGGCGGGAATCTGCAACAAGGTCGTATAGCCCGCGTGAACATACCCGAGCGTATCCCAGAGGGATAGGATTCGCCCCGACACGCGCCTGGAGCGATTTGTTCGGCAATACATGCTCCACATAGTGGGGATTCGCAGCCAGGCGGAGATAGTGCGTGTCTTCAAAGTATTTGATCTGATCGAGCTTGCACAAGGTTTCATCCCGGTCGCCGAATCCGATGGTGTTCGGCGCCGAGACACTATCCGCCCCTGTAAAGATCAGTTTGCTCCAGCCGATCGGTGCAATACAGCTGGCACTCGCCGACCCGTTTAGTTTCTCCAGCACCGCCACGCGGCTCTTGATGTCGGTGAAGACCGATTCCAGCCCTTCCTTGGTTCCGCGGACCCGTTCGACCAACAGAGTCTTTTCGAGCTTCCGTTGCTCTTCGAGTTGCCGCACAAACGCGGCTGTCCGCCGATCGAGTTCCATTACTAGTGCCATCGGATCTCCCTTTTCATTGGCCCTCCATAAAAGATGGGAGCCAAGGGGAGATCAGCAAGAGGGATGCCCCTCCTAACCTCGTGCAAACTGGCTCTGGACAAAGGTTAGCTGAGGGCAAGCACCGACTTGTGGCACAGATTTGAACGGAGCCTGTAGCAGGATGCTCAAAAAGTTCGTCCAGCAAGGCCGCAGCGAGTGAAGGACCGATGCGTACCCTCTGGGGTACGTGGAGGATCTGAACGATGCGAGAACGATGCTGACGGACTTTTTCAGCATTCTGCGGTAGATTTATTCAACGAGTTCGCCGTCACGCCTAAGGGTGACAACAACACAAGAGCCGCCTTCAAAAGCAGGTTGTCATAGGCAGAGACATCGTAGCTCCAGGTCCCATCGAGTCCTGCCACTGCTCGCACACGGTCGGAAGGACAGGCTGCATCGGTATCCGCAATGATGTAGTGAATCGTGTCGCCGGCTTGGAGTGATACGCCGCGCGCGAGCAGTTCCTGCGCCGCAATCATCGACAAGGTTTGGTGGTGATAGGCCTGCGGCTCTTTCGACAGCGATTTCGCGATGGCTAATTCCTCAATGGTGGCCCGACCATCTTGGAGATAGCGCCGATAGGTACGGACAATCTCCAATGCCTGCGGAATTTGTCCACGCAACTCGGTCAACGTTCGCACCTCACTCAGACAACGCAACACCTCCGCCTGTGCCCGCTTGACGAGGAACGGGACATCGCTGCGACGGATTTCGATGCCGCGGATTTTCATGGCGCCATGATCAAACAGGCCCACGAACTGATTCGGCACCGGCATGAGCGGATTGACCCGTGACGGAAGAAACCCAATCCAGTGATAGAGCCCTTCCACACCGATCGAGAGCTCCGTCCGCTCGGTGATCGCCTGCGCAAGGCTGTCGTAGTCTGCTCTGGCCGCGCCGGGCTTGACGAGCCAGAGCGAATCCACAATCGCATGCAGCATGCGATAGCCCTGCCGCTCGGCAACCTCCTTGGCCTGCAGCAGCAGATCACGGCTGTAGGCTGTGACCGCTTCGTACGCTTCGATTCGACCGAACCGGGCATTCTTGTAT
>DATHTZ010000318.1:0-7662 GCA_035462675.1 Nitrospiraceae bacterium
GGACATATTGGTGTACGATGAGCATCAAAGTCTTCGCTTGCTCACGGTCTCTAGCAGGGTGCTGAAAAATTTCTTCAGCAGTGTTCTCGCATCGTTCAGACCCTCAACGTACCCCAGAGGGTACGCCTCGGGCCTTCACTCGCTGTGGCCTTGCTTGGGACAAGGCGCTCCCTGGGCGAAGACGCTGTCTTGGCAGACTCAGGGCGATTGGGTGAAGTAGCCGCCAGGGTTGGGCGGGAGAGAAGTCTGGATTTTTCGAGCATCCTGCGCGGAGTACTGCTGTTATCCCAGACGTGCAGACCAGGGAAACTTCGGCGGCTCGACAGCATTTTTCCGCCGCCTGCTCGAGGAAGATGCGCAAGCGAATTTCCATTGATCAGCTCAAAATCGGCATGAAGGTCGAGAAACTCGATCGTTCCTGGCTGGCTACACCATTTTTGCGGCATCGATTCACAATTACGTCCTTAGAACAAATCAAGCAACTGCACGCCAGCGGTGTTCAACAGCTCGATGTCGACGTTGACGACGCGTACCTGCGCCCCGACTCGTTCGCGTCGGCTATGTTGGCGGGAACTGAAGCCTTTCAGCCGATATCTCCAACCATGGAGACCGAACCGACGACTATTCCGTTTGCTGAAGAGCTGCCTGCTGCAAGCCACGTGCACAAGACCGCAAAACTCATCATTCAGCAGGCGATGGAAGATGTTCGTATGGGTCGTGCGCTGAACATGGAGGCGGTCAATGAAGTGGTCGGAAGCATGGCTGATAGCATTCTGCGCAACCCTGACGCGCTTACTAGTCTGACACGCCTCAAACAGTTCGACGAATACACCTTTTTCTATTCCGTCAATACGTCCACCCTGACGCTGTCGGTCGGGAGGCATCTTGGATATACGCGCGCAGCACTGCTTCAGCTTGGAACCAGCATGGTTTGCACGATATCGGCAAAACGCAGATTCCGGTCGAGCTGCTGAACAAGCCCGGGCGCTATGAGGCCGGTGAGTTCGAGATCATGAAGCAACATGTCCCGCGCGGCGCAGAGATTCTGTCCAACACCACCGGCCTCACCGATATGTTTCTGAAGCCCACACTAGAGCAGCATGAGCGCGTTGACGGGACTGGGTATCCCTAGCAGCGGCCCAGATCGGACCTCAGTCAGTTTGGCCTCATAGTCGCCATTGTGGATATATACGATGCCGTGACGAGCGACCGCTGCTATTACAAAGGGAAGACATCACACGTACCCTTCAGTTTCTCTATCGATTGGGAGCTCAGGGCCATGTGGACGGGTCGCTGGTCCAGCAATTCGTACAGGTCGTGGGGGTCTCCCGTCGGTTCATGTGTCGCGCTCAATACGGGGGAGGCGGCGATCGTGAAGCAATTCAATCACCATGCTTCGATACGACCTCTGGTCGTGCTGATCACGGATGAAGCCGGGCATCGGCGATCACCTTCTGTCGACCTCGATCTTGGGGCGCAGTTCCGCCAACCGAGGCGGGCGATCGCGTCGATCCTTGATCCGACCGCCTTAGGGATCAATTCTTCCCTCTATCTTGATAAGGAAGCTACATGATGGAACCAGAACCTGTCCCCCAACATCCATCGATTCTTGTGGTCGGATTGCCACTTCAGCTGGTCATTGGATCCGAGCAAGACACAGTGAACTGTGGATCCACATTACTGGGCTGGAAAGCGCGAGCTTGGCTGATTTGCGAATGGCCGTTCCATTTTGGGCAAGCCGTTCCGTGCGAAATGGGAACCCCCTGTCTCGTTCGCTCTATGGTGGCCGGCAAGCTCGTTGCGTACCAGAGCGAAGTCCGCATGACACAGATGTCTCCGCTTCCTCTGCTGTACCTTGCATTTCCTCGGAGGATCGAAGAGATCCATCTCCGTAAGGAAGCGCGCGTCGCCAGTAATGAGCCGTTACTCCTGGTCCAAGGTACCCATGGAGACGCGACGCTCGCCCTGTCGAATGGGTCTGCTCTCATTGGCGGTTTGTTGCAGGACCTCAGCCTGTCGGGATGCCGGATTATTTTACAGAGGCCGCGTGCCGACGTGGTGCTGGGTGCCACGGTCTATTTAGAATTTGAACTGATCGGGGTCGGGCATATCACCCATCTCACGGGCTCAATCAAGAACATTGCAGAACGTCAAGGCGCCCTCTCACTTGGAATCGAATTCCGTTTTAATGGGAAAGAGGTCATTGAATACCGCGGGTGGGGAGGGACTGTCCAGAAGGCCATTGAGTATGCCGTGATGCAACGGCAAACCGAATGGGGATTCTTGACACCGGCGTCAGAACCATGACGGAATTACCGAGCACTAGGCAATGTCTGCCTGGCTGATCTCTCTCTCCTATGCGCGTTTCCCAGCAAGCCGCTGTCTGCCTTAACATTTCTCTTTCCTGCTCGATCCCTCAAGAGGTGGTCTAAGCCTTGCACTGGTTCGAGTTGTATTGAGAATTGAGAAGGAGATTCTGAAAAGAGGACTCATTGATGGATCAACATCCAAGAAAGCTCCTGCGCCATGTGATTATCACAGGCGGGGCCGGTTTCATCGGCTCACAGATTAGTTCCCGCCTGCTCAAGGAGAAGACGCGCGTCACAATTTTAACGAGGAATGTGTCGGCGCCACGGGCAACGGCGCTTGCCCGGCAGGGGTGCAAGGTTGTGGCCTGCGATTTTGCCGATGCGCATCGCATCCTGCGCCCTGATGCGCTCGATCCAGCCGATATGTTGTTCCACTTTGCGGCAGACGTCTCTGTCAGCAGTCCTACGCTTCAGGCTGCGAATGTCGACGGTACCAGCCGCGCTGTAGCCTTAGCGGATGCATTGGCGATTCCCTACGTTGTGTATGCGAGCAGCATCGAGGCGCAGGGCCTCGGATCAGAATCCGAGATTCCTCTTCGGGAAGACATGGCCTGCCGCCCTGTTTCCGACTATGGACGATCGAAAGTGCAGGCGGAAGAAATCGTGACCGCGTGGGGATCGCTGCCCGGCCATCGGGCTCTTGTGCTTCGCATCGGCAATATCTATGGGCCGGGGAGCGCGTGGTTTCTCCATCCCTCCCTGTTGGCTTTACTGGGCGCCACGCCGATTCGGGCGATCTGGGCGCAGCTCCGGCATCGTCTGTTTCAGCCGCTCTTCATCGACGACCTTGTCGAAGGTCTTTTTCGTGCCGTCGATCACCGGCTTGCCGGCACCTACAACATCACGGGGGAGGAGCAGGTCACGATTGAAGGCTATCTGTACAAACTTGCGAGCCTGACGCAATTGACAGACCGCGTTCACCTGATGCGGACGTCCGGCGTACTATCCGGCCGTCCACTGCCGCTCGCACCGGACTTTACCTACGTGTTGATGGGTGCTCAGGAACAGTGCCACCGTGCCTACGACAACAGTAAGCTTCGGGCAGAGATCGGCTCGTACGCACGCTGGTCCCTGTCTCGCGGGCTCGCCGCCACCCTGCAGTGGTACGACACAAGCGGCCAGTTGCCGGCCCTCCTGGCAGCCCTGCGTCGACAACCGGGAGCTATGACATGCATGTGACGATGATTTTTCCAGGAATCGCGCTCCCAGGGTTCGATAGTTTTGGGAAGAAACCGACCATCGATGCCAATTTCATTGACCATGGCCTGGCGTCGCTCAGTGCAGCGGCCAAGGCCGGTGGCCATACGGTCGATTTGATCGACCTCCGCATGTTGCGAGACTGGACCCATTTTCGAGAGGAGATTCGGCGGCGAACTACAAAAATCTGGGCCTTCACCTCGTGGAGTCTTCACTATCCTGACGTCGTCCGTGCGATCAGAATTCTCAAGGAAGAGCGGGAAGATGCCGTCGTCGTTCTCGGCGGTGTCCATGCAACCATCAAGACTCAACAGGTTAGTGCGAACCGCCTCATCGACCACATCATTACGCAAGAGGGCGAGATCAGTTTCGTCAAATTGCTCAACACGCTTGCAGCAGGGAAGCCGGCAGACCGCCTCATTGTCGGTGAGGGTCCAGTATTGGATGAGATCCCCTGGGTCGATCGCGACCTCTTCGATATGCGTGGCGAATTGGCTACGCCGATGGTCCCGGGGATGCCCACACCGTTTGTGACGACCAATGCCGGGCGAGGCTGTCCATTCAAATGCAACTTTTGTCAGCCGGCTGAACGGGCCGTGTTCGGCAATCGGGTCAAGATGCGGAGTCAGGAAAACGTCATCGGCGAGCTGCGATATCTGAAAGAACGATTCAAGTTCAACAGTTGGATGGCGCACGACGACTTGTTCTTTATCAATCACCGCTGGAGTCGTGAGTTCTGCGTCCAATATAAGGCCGCGGGCTTCACGGAACCTTATATCTGCCAGATGCGTGCTGATCTGATGTGCCGATACCCCGACGTGGTCAAACAGATGGCGGAGTCTGGGTTGGCGTGGGCCATGATCGGGTTCGAAAGCGGCAGCCAGCGTATTCTCGATCTGTTTGAGAAAGAAACCACGGTCGAGGAAAACCTCAAGGCGGCTGCCATCTGCAAAGAATATGGCATCAAGGTCTGGGCCAATATTATGTTTGGCGCGCCCACGGAAACACGAACGGAAGTGATGGAGACCGTCCGGATGGTGTGGAAGATCAAGCCGGATCATCTTAGCAGCAGCTATTTCACGCCTACACCCGGCAGCGGCATGGCGGAGGAAGTGGAGAGAAAGGGATTGACGATGGTGGACCCATTCAATGGCTCCAACCGGACTCCGAACGAAGCCAAAATGAAAGACACGGATTACGAATGGCTCACCAAAGCCATCGCTCTTGCGTACGACGGTGGATCGGAAGAACGGCTGATCGCGCTCGGTCAGCTTCCCACGAAGCCCCAGGAGACCTCATGCGCATTGTACTGATCAACAGCCCGTCCCTTTCAGTTCGCCCTGTCAGTCGCAGCATGGCGGGTGGCCTCGGCTTCGACGGCAACGGCGGGATGCTGTTGCCCCCGCTGGATCTTGCCATCATGGCCTCCACCTTACGTCAGAAAGGCGAAACGGTCGACTTGATCGACGCCGATCCGCTGAGCCTGGACGCAGGCGCGGTCTATGCCAGACTAGAAGGCCGTCATTGGGACTTCATCGTTGGAACTGTGTCGCTCCCGACCTTGGAGCAAGACGCCGCGTTCCTCGCCGAACTTCGCCGTCGACATCCGGCGGCGCGAATAGCCGGAAAAACTCTGGTACGGGATCACGGAGTGTTGAAGGCTTTGTTGGAGAGTAGCGGGGCAGACCTGGTGATTCATGGCGAAGCCGACCTTACGATCACCGACATTGTCTACGGGCGAAGCACAGCCGGCACGGCTTGGCTCGAAGCCAGTGCACCGAATGCCGAACCCTCGTTTCGATTCGATGAGGGATCGCCGGTCGAGGATCTTAATCAGCTGCCGTTTCCCGCCCGAGATCTTCTTCCTAACGAGCGCTACATCTATCCGTTGCTCGGTACTCCCGTCGCGACGTTACAAACCAGTCGGGGCTGTCCCTATCCCTGCGGGTACTATTGTCCGTACCCGTTGGTTGAGGGAGTCAAATGGCGTTCGCAAACGCCTGAGCGGATATTTTCCGAACTGAAAGACATCGTCGAACGGCAGGGTATCACCAAGATCTATTTCCGCGATGCGACCTTCACCCTCAACCAGGAGAGGGTTGCCAGGCTCTGTGACCTGATTGTTGCTGCCGGCTGGCGCCTCGAATGGGTCTGCGAAACCCGAGTCGATTGTCTCGGCGATGCGTTGCTGGAAAAGATGCGTGCGGCCGGCTGCGTCGGGCTTCTCGTCGGAGTGGAAACGGGCGATGAACAGGTCATGCATCTGCGAGAGGGGAAAAAGGGCCTGACTATCCCGATGTTAGCCCATCTTCGTGAGCGCACATTCCGGCTCGGCATCCGTCTTCATTTCCTTCTCATTGTCGGACTCCCACAAGAGACCCGCGAATCCCTTGTCGCCACCTATGACCTGATTCAACGATACAAGCCGGACACAATCGGCGTCACGATCATCACACCCTACCCCGGCACGCCCCTTCACACGGAAGGCCTTCGTGAAGGCTGGATCGATTCACAGCAATGGAAAGATTACGGTGGCCACCAGATTCCCATGCATACGCCCAACCTCACCAGGGCCGACATGGAGGCAGGCAAGCGGTTCCTGGAAGAAGGCTTCGCGCTACTGCAGAAGCGACAAGTCGGCGGGCATTCCAAACCCTTGGAGGCCATGGCACAGCACCATTATGAACAGGTGTTGCGGTGGGCCTATCGTCTCGACGGACCGGTTGCGCAATTGCGGGAGGTACTCGCGCTGGCGCCGACAATGCCGCAACCAGACAAGCAGCAGCCATCAGTGGCCTCCGCTCCGATGCAGGCTCCTTCCCCTGCGCGGTTCGCCTTGTCGGTCGTCATCCCGACCTATAATCGGCGGGCCATCTTACGGAAGACCTTGCTGGCCTTGATGTCCCAGACCTGTGCGCCTGAGAAGTTCGAGGTAATTGTCGTGGACGACGGATCCACGGACGACACTGTTGCGATGGTTCGGCAGTTCAACGCTCCCTTCACCCTCCGCATCTTCATGGCAGAGCATGCCGGCGCGAATGCGGCCCGCAATCTCGGGATTCGAGCCGCTCAAGGACGCGTCGTTATCATCACGGGCGACGATATGATCCCGGAACCATCGTTCCTTGAGGCTCATGCCGGCTTTCACGAACATCATCCAAGCGAATTGGATGCCATGCTGGGTTTTATTGATTGGTCGCCTGAAATCGCTGTCACGCCGTTCATGAAGTTCATTGTCTCGCCGGAAGGGGGCCAGCAGTTCGCGTTTCATGAAGTCCGAAAAGGGAAGGCCGATTTTCGACTCTTCTACACCAGCAATCTGTCATTGAAACGGGATCTGTTGCTCAAACAGCCGGTTCTTTTCGACCCGGACTTTACCTATCCCGCCTATGACGATGTGGAGTTGGGATATCGCTTGAGCGCGCAAGGTCTGCAACTGCATTACAACGCCATGGCGGTGACCTGTCACCACCATGAGATTACCCTGGCGGGGTTTGCCCAGCGGCAGCGAAAGGCTGGGCATATGGCTGTCGTGCTGGCGCGTAAACATCCTGAGCTGGGCCGTACTCATCTCAAAATCGACGAGGCTCTTAAAGTCCGCAACGCGCTTGGGGAAGATCAGATCGCACGGGTGCTTCATGTTGCACGAGAGCTGGAAAAACCGGACCTACAGCAATTGGCGCTGATCCGATCCGGCGCGGAACGGTTCGACCGAATCTATCTTCAGCGCGTGCTCTATCCCGTCTATCAGACTCTTCTATGGTCTGCCTATGCCTGGGGCATCTGTGAAGCCGTCGATCGGGGCGTGGGGTCCATTCAGTCTGCTGTAGGATGCGTACCGTCGCACCCTCGGTTCAAGGCTTCGATCATTATCCCTGTATGCAACAAACTTGATCTGACCCGCCAATGTTTGACCACCTTGGCTTCCCTCACCACGATGCCTGAATATGAAGTCATCGTCGTGGACAATGCCTCGATAGACGGTACAGCAGAATTTCTCGCCGAACTGGGCGGAGACGTTCAGGTGATCCGAAATCCTGATAACTATGGCTTTGCCATCGCCTGTAACCAAGGAGCCAAAGCTGCTCGAGGGGAG
>DATHTZ010000319.1:0-2603 GCA_035462675.1 Nitrospiraceae bacterium
ATGCGCAAGAGCACGCCGCAACAAGCTGGAACCTGTCAGGCTCAATCGGAATTCGCGCCGTGGCCGCAGCGAAGTGTGTTGCCTGAGGTGGACCAAGGGAGCGGATCTGGAACAATCGCCGGCACTGCGCCAGAATGTTGCAGCGATCTCAGCGAACCGTTGCTTCTTTCCCGCAGTTTCACGGAACTACCAGTTTTCTCGAAACTGCAGACCGCACTTCAAGCTAAATTGACGGTGGGTCAGCCAAGCGACGCGTATGAACAGGAGGCGGGCCGAGTCGCCGAGCAGCTGATGTGTATGCCGGAGCCGCGGCTGCCGGACGATGATACGCTTAGGACACAGGGGGTCACATCTTGTAATATGACATTTGCATCAGTATGAGGGGCAAGCCTGAGCCACTGTCTTAAAATCAAGTCGACTGACTGGCCGTCACCCTCCACGGCGCTCCACTCTTCAGCATCGCATTGAGAACGGTGAGCAGCCTGCGCATGCAGGCCGTCAACGCCAACTTCTTCGCCTTCCCCGCCTGACAGAACCCCTGATAGAACGTCCCAATCACGGGATTTCTTCGAGCGGTGGTCTCAGATGGCGAATCTGAAATTTGAATTCAACGGAAAATCAAAGGGGTCGGGAATGTATTTTTGATCGTCAAGAAAAAAACGAAGAGGAGATAGGAGCGCAGGTAAGGCGGTCCTCTGGGGGACTCATCAGTGATAAAAGAGTCTCTCAGGGAATATCACATGAGACGACCGTCGCCTCAACAGCATGAAGACGATTTTCCGTATTAGGAGTGATGCGGGATGCTGTTGACTTCTCTTTCATCATGGATGTCTTCGGCGGTGGGACTTGCTGATCCGGGCCCCATGTCGAGTGCTGGGCCACCGTTGCCTGAAAATCTTAAACATATGTGAGGTCGTGAGGACTACCCTCAAAGAGCGCGGGTACGGGGCGTGCTTACAGAAACTCGGCTCAGAAGCGGGAGCGGCTGGATGTTAAAGATTATACCAACGTGTTGAATTGTTCGACAGACAGGCGAGCTTGTTTCAGAATATGAGAAAGTGTGGAACGTTTGATCGGGCGATGAGCAGGTACAGTGAGCTTCAAGACTTCTGTAAGAAGGTGCTTCTGAAGTCGGATGTGGCTCCCTTTCTGTCGAACGACCACCCAGCCATCTCGTTGTAAGGCGCGAAGCACCTCAATGTACGAGCGGTTAGGGACTTTGCTCATACAGCTAATTCGATCTGTTCAGCATCAGCACTCAGCGCCAGGTCGTCTTCGACGGGCTCCAGGTATAAGTCAATGGCCTCTCGAATATTTTTTACGGCGTGTTCTTTGTTTTCCCCTTCACTGATGCAACCTGGAAGTGTGGGAACAAATGCCGTAAACCCGCCTTCGTCGCTAGGTTCTAACACAATCTTGAGTTTCATGGTCACCTCATTCGATGGATGATCAAAGCATAACAAACTAAGCATGTCTCCGCAATCGAAGGGGAAAATCAAAAGAGTCGCCCATCTCGAAGGCCTCGGTCAAGAGGCAATAAGGCTCGTTTCGTATGCCACTCTCCAATATGGCTGAATCAAAGGGCTCGAGAATCTTTGTTTGATCTTCAAGAAGAAAACGAAGAGATCCATGGGAGAGCAGGGGGGCGTTCTCCGGGAAGCGCATCAGCGGTAGGAGCGTCTCTCAAAGGGTGAGAAATGTGTCGGAGTCATATTTCTGGAGTGCCGCTTGGGGAGATAAGCGGTTTCGCGGCGAATACATGGTGCTTTCAGGTTGACGGGGTGTACGGAATGCCGCATGAGATGACCGTCGTCTCAACAGCATAAATGCGATTTTCAATATCAAGAGTGATGCGGGATGCTGGGGAGCCAGATGACGCAGTCTGTGAGATCCGTCGTCGCGTGTTAGGTAATGAATCGGTGGAGCCGACGGATGAGGACAGGAATGGCGAGTTCTTTGGAAAGAACAATGCCGGCGCGAGAGCGTCCCGTTTCGTGCCATTGTCTGGCGAGCTGGAGGAAGTCTTTGTGGTTGAAGGTGAGGATCGCTCGTCCTTGGCTTGTGGCAAAGGCTAATTGTGCTTCATCAGAACATCCCAAGTTCCCAGCGTCGCGTGTCGTTACGCAGTCAATACCGCGTGCGTGAAGCAACGAGGCCATGGTCAGGTGGAAGTGTGTCGGTCACATCTTGGTTGGTATGGCATAGAATGAGGAAATTAGTAGGATCTGGCATGAGGTTATCGACTAATGGCTAGTTCCGTTTTATAAGTAAGGAACCACACAGACAAGATCTCATACAAGAAAGATTCCTTCGTAGGAGGAAAGTTGCGTATCCGCTGTCAGTAATCGCAGGGTTTCAACGCGACATTGGGCAATCAGCAATCGATCGAATGGGTCACGGTGATGATTGGGCAGGGAAGCGACAGCGATGGCATGTCGAATGTGCACGGGCAGGAGCTTGAACCCAGCCGTTTCAATGCCTGATTCCAGTTCGTCAAGGTCTCGACCCAGTAACAATTTTCTCTGTGCCACCTTGATCACGAGTTCCCAGACACTGGCTGTGCTGACGTAATGCTCGTGTGTGGCATCGAGCAGTAGGTCTCG
>DATHTZ010000320.1:0-2146 GCA_035462675.1 Nitrospiraceae bacterium
TGGTGTCTGGCATCTTCCCTCCACCCCCTCACGAGCAGACTACTTTTTACTTCAGGGACGATTTGGGCGTATCCTGCTAGTCATGAAACGGTGGGCTCTGTATCTGATCGCTGTGCCCCTTGGGCTGGGGGGATTGATTTACCTCGTCGGATTGAACTTTTCAATTCATTTCGCCGACATGTGGAGTAGAGACCCTCAACCAAAGAACACGCAGCATGATGTCGGAAAGATCCCTGAGGGGAACGCAGTCCCCAACGAGATACTGAGGCTACGACACAGGCATCAATTGAGACCGCTGACTGAACGGGAAGAGGGTACCCCTATACAGAATTTGCCGAATGGAACATACGGTTTCTCAAAGTGCAGCGTCGTCGCGTTACGCGCGACGCGTGGCAACATATTCTCGTTAGAAATTCAGAAGCATGATGGAATCATGTTCTATGTTGGGTATGCCTCTGACGAGGAGATAGAACGATATCTCACTCGTCAAAAAAACTTTCATGTCCTCATGTCCGCTCACCCAAGGAAAGGGGCGTCATCCCTGTTCGACATCCCCATAGAGTTTGTCTCAAAATGCGAGGAGCGTCCTGATGGAGATGGGTATCTTTTTGATCTGTTTGTGACCGCGATCCCCGAGTTGCACATCTAACAGAATGCTGAAAAAGTCCGCCAGCGGCGTTCTCACGTCACTCAGAGGCTCAACGTGTAGAGGCATGCCTCTCGGATATCGGAATCACTGGAAGGGATTTTCCGTTCGCCAAGATCCATTCAACGGGCGAACGGCCCACACGAAGTGCGGCATGTACCTCCTCGCCTCTTCGCTCGTTGCGGCCTTGCTGGACGGCTTTTTTGAGCATCCTGATGTTATTGAGGCCTTAGCTTCGTCTGAATTAGTTCAACGACGTTTTATGTATAAACTGAGTTTTCCCGCAGCCTGCCAAGGAGGGATCGTCCATGGCCACAGCCGCAGACGGGGATTGGTTATATTTTTTCCCACCCCTTAATGATGACGGTCAGCCTACTCAGCAGTTAGGAGTCGAGGTTCCTCATGGGCGGCTTTCTCGCGCTGGCGCTGGCAATCGGAATCGTCTTCGGCGCGCACAAGTTATGTAATCTGATTCGAGCGCCACTGTGGTTCGCAAAGTTTTTGTTCATCTGCGCGTCTCTCGTGACCACCTACTTTCTCGCGGAAGAGGTCGTTCCCAATAAGCCATGGGGTATTTGGCTCGCTCTGCTCGGTGCCGCAACTGGAATAATCCCAATAGGTTTCATTGTGTTCAAACACATCGAAAAAGACGACGACGGGAACGCACGGGACTCCTCTCGATACCACTCAGAATAGGCCGGGAATGAAGAAATGGGGACATTCTGGATTTTCTGTTGCCACAGAAGGGAAGGACTTGGCACGGCTCCGGTGGCACTGTTGCCGGCGCCACAGTCGGGTCGTGAGGCACGGGAGCAGTTGTGATAGGATATGCTTCGCGCCGAAGAGGCCGATCATGAGCTGTCCGGCATCGCCATCCAGGTCCTGGCTTTCAACCATAGATCGATACGCGCCGACCACTGACACCATGTAAAAGAGGAATGCATGTCGATCATTGAGAAATCCATTGAAGTCAACGTGCCTGAGTATACCGCCTACGCTCAATGGACGCGCTTTGAGGAATTTCCCCAGTTCATGGAAGGGGTGAAAGCAGTCAAACGGCTGGATGCCAAACGGTTTCATTGGAACGCAAGAGATTGCGGGCCAGGACAAAGAGTGGGATACGGAGATCACAGAGCAGGCGGCGGACCAACGTCTCGCGTGGACGAGTCGAGGCAGCGACATCAAGGGATGGATCGTGACATTTCACCAACTCTCGAATGCTCGGTCACACATCATGCTGCAATTGGAGTATGACCCTCAGGGCTTCGCCGAACATGCAGAAGATGCATTGGGCGTGGTTTCTTCGCGCGCTCAGGGAGATCTGGAGCGATTTAAGGCATTCATCGAAAAGCGTTGGCGCCCGCCCGGTCGCGACACAATCTTCGATAATTTTCCCATGTAGGTCAACGACGTGATCTGACGGGTGCAACGCCTTCTGCTGGCCGAGCTTAACAACACTATTTTTTGAAGGACCTTGCGCCTCCGGTGACCTCCGCCCCC
>DATHTZ010000321.1:0-6168 GCA_035462675.1 Nitrospiraceae bacterium
CACGTTTATTTATTCTCTGCACGCACAATACCGCGCGTCTCATGACAGGCACTCTCAGTGAGACTCACACGCTACTAGCGATAACCTTTGTTGAATCGAGAGGAACGATCGCTGTGCTGGGAGACAGATTCGAGAGCCTATGTCCCAGACGTTTGTGCCTGCGTGGTCACTTCGGTTATTACTGAGGCAGCGCGACAGTCTATCTTCTGAAGTATCCTCACTGCCTCAACGATCGCCCGCTGTTCCTTACTCATTGGTTGGAATCGCTCGCTTACGTCAGCAAGAATGAGAATGACGTTCGAGATGTCTTGATCAATATCGCGCATGCGAGACCTCCCTAGGATGGTTTGGTACACTAATCTTATATCTCGCATACGTGACCGTCCATAAATCTGAAGGTTTTGACATCCCCCCGCTATGGAAGGATGTCGACTTATAACTCGCTGATCAGTAATGCCCTTCTGCCAACGTGATGATCTCTTCCTTGATCCATGCGGCTCGCTGCGCTTTCACGTCATCGCCAGGTCCTCGAAGATCGACCAGCTGGTGCATGATCTCCCAAAGGCGTCTACGCTCCTCGCCTGTCAGGGTGGCCGCCGCGTCATGGAGCCACAAGAGTGCACCATCGATACAAGATTCCTCTCGCGTGGTCATGTGGGGCCTCCTGGGTTGGCGAAAGGTAAGAAACCGTCACAACTCTACGCGCAACGACCGTCTTGAATCCTACTGAGGTATTGCGGGAGCCCCCACGTTAGGGTTGATTGTTACTCGTCGCTCCTGATCGATATAGCGCCATCTATCGAGATGATCCGCTCGGCCGTGAGTGACTTGATCGTAGTGCTGCCCGGTGGTTCATCGACCGGCTGAACAAGGCCGGGGGGTCGTTTCCCGGGAGCAGTGACGGGAAATTTTTCGCCAGGTGTTAATCCGGTGTTATCGGAGGGGCAAATCAGGCTTCATCGAGACGAAGAGACAGTGAAGTCATTAATGCTGCGGATTAGTGAGCAATATTGATCAGACAGGCCAATTGGATTGAGACAGTATCGGAAATATCGTCACCCATGGCATCAAGGAGGTTAATTGTGAGACATGCCTCTGTAGTGATGTGTTCCAATCCTTGCTTACCTCAAAGGCTTGGTGAATCCTTGTTTCAGGTCGTCTGATGCGCCATCATCCTTCCCCGCGAAACAGTCTGTGGAGCGTTTTCCTCCCGATCCTGGCGGCCCTGGCTTTGAATGCCTGCAGCGACACCAACAATGTGAGTGGCCCTGCGGCACCCGCAGCACCAGGACCATTGACGATTCTCACAGCCTCCCCGCTCCCGGCTGGAACAACCGGAGGGCCCTATGACATCACGCTCGCACCGAGTGGGGGAACGCCGCCTTATACCTGGAGTTTGGTCCCTGGATCGCCCGCGTTGCCTGACGGGCTCGTGTTAACGCCGTCAACTGGGAACATTTCAGGATCACCAACCATCACGGGGACCAGACCTACGGAGTTCAAATTGCAGGATTCGAAGGGAGAGTCGGTCCAAAAAATCCTTTCGATGACGGTGAATATTGCGCCGACCCCGTTAACCATTCTGACGAATTCACTCCCCTCTGGTTCGATCAACCAACCCTACGCTGTGGCTTTAAGCGCGACTGGTGGCATCACGCCCTACACGTGGGGCCTCAAGCGCGGCTCGTCGCCCCTGCCCAGCGGCCTCACGCTCAGTCCTAATGGCATCATCAGCGGGACGCCGATGGTGATCAAGACTACCACCCATATCTTTACACTGACTGATGCGACATCGCTGACGATCGAAAAAGCTCTGCCATTGTCCATCAGGGCAATCCCCCTGTCGATTACGACCACTTCACTCCCGCAAGGGACGGCGAACCAGAGCTATAACGAGACGTTAGCAGCGACAGGCGGCACAGGCGCCTACACGTGGCACCTTGCAGGCGGATCGCCCGCTCTGCCCATGGGATTGACGCTGAACCCGTCAACCGGAGCCATCAGCGGCATTCCGACTGGCACCAGCAATACCAATTATACTTTCACCGTCACGGATCAAACCCCACCCACCCCGCAAACAGCTACCAGAACCTTGCAATTGATTATCGGCGGCGCACCGCCCGACCTGATCATTACAACCAATTCCCCCCTGCCGTCGGGCACGGTGACGCAGCCCTATAGCGTCAGGTTGATCAGTACGGGAGGTACCGGGACAAAAACGTGGGATATTAGCAGCGGGTCATTGCCGATCGGCCTGACTCTCAGTTCATCCGGCGTAATCAGCGGAATACCCACAACCACCGGCACATCTTCGCCGACCTTCCGAGTCCGGGACTCTGGAACCCCACAAGACACCGGGACCAAACCATTAGCCATTACGATCACCGTACCGGCGGCGCCAAATATCACGACCACGTCACTTCCCGCAGGATCATTCAACGTGGCTTATCATCAGACCGTATCGGTCACGGGAGGCGTCGGGTCTCTTGTCTGGGGTGTCACCAGCGGGTCGTTACCACCCGGGCTCACCCTCAATGCCTCGAACGGCACTATTTCCGGAACACCGACGAGCACCGGCTCGTTCGGTTTTGCCCTTCGAGTCACCGATCAGATTCCGCAATCCGATCAGCAGGACTTTACGATCGCCATCAACGCTCCGAGTCCGCCCTCCATCACCAGCGCGAGTTCACTACCGACAGGAACCGTGAATCAGCCCTATCCCAATACACAATTAACAGCCACTGGCGGCATACAACCGTATTCCTGGTCCGTGAATCCTGCTTTGCCCAATGGTCTGACGCTCAATCCATCGTCAGGGGTCATCAGCGGAACACCGTTAAGTGGAAGTAACGGCAACTCCTTGCATGAGTTCACCGTGACTGATGCAACCATGCCGATCCATCAGCAAGGGAGGAAAACCCTTTCACTCACAATTATTGCGAATGTCACGCCTGTGACGATCACGACAGCCTCGCTCCCAAATGGCACAGTCGGCCAATCTTATACCGCTCCAGAGATGACAGCCTCAGGCGGCACCTCACCCTATACTTGGAGCCGCAATAGCGGCTCGCCTCTGCCACAAGGTCTGAGGCTCAGCGCAAGCGGAGCGATTACCGGCACACCGACAACTGCGGGCACCACAGCCACGACATTCGAGGTGCAAGATTCGACGATTCCTAATCAACAATCTGCAACCAAGTCGTTGTCGATCACGATTGGCGCCGGGCCCTCGCTATTGACGATCACGACGAGATCGCTCCCTGATGGGACAAGGGACCAACTCTATGCCGACACGCTCGAGGCGTCAGGAGGCGCCCCTCCCTATACCTGGTCAGTGAGCCCTCCCTTACCAGCCGGGCTCACGTTGGCCCCCGCGACGGGGGAGATTAGCGGAACACCAACGACGAAGAGTACTAGTAAGCATGATTTTGCCGTTCGAGATACCACTAATCAGACAAGCATCAAGGAGCTGAGGCTTCGGATTAAGGACACGTCAAACGGCGACTAGCATATTCTTCTCTTGTATCACGTGTGCCGACCATCGACGTTCGAGCATGCCCACATTTTTCCCCCGCAGCCTGACTGCCAGCTTGATGCAACACCTGTGATCGCGGATTCCAATTGACGTTTCGAACGAGCACGCAGAAATCATCTCGTTCTCCTTCAACTCCCGAACATCAGGTGGCCTGTTTGTGCTTGGACCGTCCCCAGCGTGGAGCGGGATATACCATCGGGTTTCCTCCTGTCCGACTAGGGCTATTCCTCGTGCGCCCTATTCCGATTGCGCCATACCGCGAGCTCATGGTTTAGATGACGCGATGAGAACGAGGACAAATGTTCATGCAACGTGTTCCATATGTGTCGGTCGAGAACGGCGAGGCCGGTATTTCCGTCGATTCAGCCATCAGGATCGATGTTAGTTGCCCCCCTAGATTGCCGAACCGCTCCGTGGCATTGCCTCCATAGTCATTGTGCTTATTCTCACAATGCTCGTTGTCAACGATCACCTGAAAGTACCCCCAACCTTGAGAAAACTATCCTTACTCTCAGGTCCTCTGAGGATGGGCGATCTAAAATTCGTAAACCGCAGGTCGCTTTCTAATTGGGTTCAATTGGTCCCCCTCTCTCTTTTGGTGCCAAGCTGGTGCCAAAACACGATGACACACCATGCCCCATGATGAGGTTCGCTATCGCGAATCATCCCCTTTTGCTGATGATTGATCTTGCTGAGTGTTCTGAGGTAGGTCTTCGGCAGGACTCTTAATCAGCGGGCCGTAGGTTCGACCCCTACACGGCCCACCAAATTTTCCAACCACTTCCGCATCATCACCTTCGGTTTATGTCAATTTGGCGCCGTGTTCTGAGGTAGGTCTTCGTCGAGACTCTTCATCAGCCGGCCGTAGGTCCGACCCCTACACGGCCCATCGAATTCTTACACGAAGTATCGCCTACTTCGCATAAAGGTCATAAACGTATGCCGCTCTACGCGCCGCGAAGACTCATTAGTAGGACCGCGTGAAGATGCGGCCCAAGGCGCTTCCCACCCAAGCATGTATTCCTCTGGGTATCGACAGGTGTTTCCGATACTACCTCCAAAGCAGTTTGCCCCTCACTCTCCCATTTTCAGGCCGATCCATATGAACAAGCCGATCAGGATCAAGCATGGGATCACGATGATCGGGACGGATAGATCAACCCACAGGAGGTTTAGCTTTGACACGCAATACCTCGCAGACTTCTGAGTATAACTCCCATCGCTCGCCCATGCGCACGGCACAAGCAGGAGTCCACTGGCGAGCGCACGCGAGTACTCCGAAACCCGAGCCGATCTGTCCAGAAATGCAGTGGGGCCGTACACCTCCCCGCTTCTCTTATCCGTTGCTGAATGAGCCATATTGTGTCTTGACCAGCTTGGAGATGACTGTGGTGATTCGCTCGGTCACCTTCGGCTCGGGCGTGTCGAAGTTCACCCCGAACTCAGACCCCTTGACCCATATCACGGTGGCGCGATCGATCAGCAGCGGCTCCGGGTCCCTCGGCACAAACATTTGCAGGGCGAGCACCATCCCGACGGAGACCGGTGTGTTCCCAGTCATGTCGCTCCCGCTCAGCGACAGATCGTTGATGATTCCTTCACCGGCAATCCCGTCCCGAATGTACCGTACCGACACCAATCGTGTGAGCCGTTGATGCTTCCGCCTAAAAAACCAAGCCATGCAGTCCCCATCCGGGTGGTGAGCTTATGCCCACACTTTAAGCGTCCGAAGACGCACCCGTCCGCTTCCAGCCGCCTGCGTACATTCGCTCGCACGCAGTCAATCGTGAACTTCGGACTATCCCCCCGGTATGTTGTGTGCCCTGAGCCATAACGTCATGCGCAAGGTAATCTGGGAAAGGTGTGCGTGGCTATTCCTCAGGAGGTGGGGGGGGCCTACCCGAAATGGTCCCGCAAACTACAGCAGGGCCGATCCGCAGCCGGTGCCGTCGTGGGAGTGGCGAAAACGGAGCAGGTGAGCGGCGCGTGGCGGGGCTGCTCCCTCCTACCGCTCTCCTACCTCACACAACACTCCCACATCGTCTAGGAAGTGATGAATACGCCCACGACTTTGCAGTAGACTGGCCGCAGCAGGCTTACCAGTCAGGTGGCGGAGAATTTCTCCAGCTTGAAATCAGGAGGCAAACCGATGCGCAAGCGGATCATCGCCCACGTTCAGAAAGAGACCGCATCTTCTGATCAGGATTGGTTGAATGTGGAGGGGCTCGCGGAAGTGGAGGTCACGTCGGAGGACGCCGCTCATCCCATTGAGTCCGCGTTGCTGCCAGGTCGTGCTTCGGGGTGGCGTGCCGCAGGGCCCGGAAAGCAGACGATCCGGCTTCTCTTCAACCATCCGCAACGGCTGCGGCGGATCTGGATGAATTTCTTGGAGCCCGGAACTGAACGCACGCAAGAGTACGTCTTGCGTTGGTCGCCGGATAGCGGCCAGTCCTTCCGGGAAATCGTGCGGCAGCAGTGGAACTTCAGTCCCCAAGGGACAACAAGCGAGACGGAAGATCATCATGTTGAGCTCCCGGCAGTCACGGTGCTCGAATTGAACATCATTCCGGACATAAGTGGGGGCAATGCGTTGGCTTCGTTGGCGCAGTTGCGGCTTGCCTAACCAGGAATCT
>DATHTZ010000322.1:0-13801 GCA_035462675.1 Nitrospiraceae bacterium
GGGCTGGCGCTCGAGACGATGCGGCACCTCAAGGGACCGTTCGATCTGATCTTCATCGACGCCGACAAAATCAATTATGTGAATTACTACCGGCGATCGCTCGATTTGCTGTCGCCGCATGGCGTCATCCTGATCGATAACGTTCTGTGGGACGGGGATGTGCTGAAACAACCCCCGCTGGATGAGAAGACAGCGGCCATTCAAGAGCTGAATCGAACGGTATCGAGTGATCCGCGCGTCTCTGCCGTGCTCGTTACGATCCGCGACGGGGTGTTGGTGGTGCGAAGGACCGGCTAGGTTCGGTTCGATACGGTTACGTGACTGCGGCACACTTGTTGAATCCAGTCCGCCTTTCCTGGGCAATCGAATGTGGCTTCTGTTGCCCTGACGGATCAATGCAACCATTTTCATCTACTGCTCGGTGCGGCGCCGAATTGACCAGAAATTGTCAGAGGGGTACACTCGCGTCGCAAGAGTCTTGGGATGCCTTGAAGTGAGGTCGCCTGAGATTTTGCGTGCTCCATTCCTCGGAAGAGCGTCGATTATTAACCAGCTCAAGTAGCTCGAACATGCTGCCACTGTGCTTCGTACTCATGCCCTTCGGGAAAAAGCCGGCCGGCGACGGCCGGTTGGTGGATTTCGATTCCATTTACGAACGTCTCATCAAGCCTGCTGTGGTGGCTGCTGGTCTGGCGCCGTTACGCGCCGATGAGGAGATGACCGGTGGTGTGATCCACAAGCCCATGTTCGAGCGCTTGATTCTGTGTGAGTATGCGGTCGCAGACCTGACGACGGCCAACGCCAACGTCTTCTACGAGCTGGGATTGCGGCATGCCGTCCGACAGGCCAGCACGGTGCTGCTATTTGCTCAGGGGATCGGCCAACTGCCATTTGACGTGGCGCCATTGCGCGCCATCCCGTACCAACTTGGCTCTGACGGCAAGCCCGCGATGAACGAGACAAACCGTGACTTGCTCACGGCCAGGCTTCGTGAGGCACGCAAGGTCAACACAGACAGCCCCGTATTTCAACTGGTTGAAGGTTTTCCAGACATCCAGCGCCTCAAAACTGATGTATTTCGCGAGCGTGTCGAGTATTCCGGCACGCTTCGTCAGAAACTGGCGCAGGCTCGCAAGCAAGGCATCGATGCGGTGCGGGCTGTCGAGCGAGAGATAGGACCCCTACAGGATGCTGAGGTGGGGGTGGTGGTCGATCTGTTCCTGTCCTACCGTGCTGTGAAGGGCTGGGACGACATGATTGCGCTGGGGCAGAAGATGTCGGCGCCGTTGGCGGCGACGGTCCTGGTGCAGGAACAGTTGGGGTTGGCCTTGAACCGGGCCAATCGTGGCGAAGAAGCTGAACGCATACTGCTGGCTCTAATTGAGAGCCGCGGGCCGAGCAGCGAGACATTCGGCATCCTTGGCCGCGTTTACAAGGACCGGTGGGAAGCAGCTCTGAAGGCCGGCGAGAAGGTCCTTGCACGCGGGCTGCTTGAAAAGGCCATCGATGCCTACCTCAAGGGGTTCGAGTCCGACTGGCGCGACGCCTATCCGGGTATCAATGCCGTGACGCTGATGGAACTGAAAGAGCCGCCCGATCTCAGGCGCGAGCGGCTAATCCCGGTCGTCTCCTACGCCGTGGAACGTCGCATGGCTTCCGGCAAACCAGATTATTGGGACTATGCCACGCGACTGGAGCTGGCGGTGCTCGCCAAGGATCAGCAGAAGGCTGCGTCGGCGCTTGCCGACGCACTCGCTGCCGTGCGCGAATCCTGGGAGCCGGAGACTACCGCTAGAAATTTGAGGCTGATTCGCGAGGCCCGCGAAAAGCGTCATGAAGTAGTGGCATGGGCAATGGAAATTGAGAAAGAGCTCAGCCCTCTTGGAAAGACATAGATGGTGCTATCCCAACGCCGTGGCTAGACGATGAGCAAAGTCCTGATCTCCTACCGTCGTGAAGATAACGCCGACGTTACCGGGCGGATTTACGAATGGCTCACCCGGAAGTTTGGCCGAGAAGCAGTTTTCAAGGATGTGGATTCGATTCCCTTGGGTGTCGACTTTCGAATCTATTTGGATCAACAGGTGGCCAAGTGCGATGTGTTCCTCGCGGTGATCGGACGGGACTGGATGGAAAAACGGGACAGTAAGGGCCAGTCCATGCTCGATGGCGCAGTGGATTTCGTCCGCATTGAGATCGAATCGGCGTTGAAGCGCCAGATTCCGGTGATTCCAGTGCTGGTGAGCGGGGCCTCGATCCCGCCGGCTGAGCGGCTCCCGGCCAGCCTTCAGGGATTGCCCTATCGTAACGGCATCCCGGTACGACCAGATCCGGATTTTCGTTCGGATATGGGTCGGCTAATCAAGAATGTGAAGCAACACATACAGGGCCACGAGAAGCATCACGCGAAACAGGGCGCTGTCATCCAGACCGCTGTCGAGGATCTAAAAAAGCTCCCTCCACTCGTGCCACGCACCGAGGTTCCGTCACGCGAAGCCCCTGTCGAGATGGTGATGGTGCCGAAAGGGCCCTTCCTGTACGGGGAGGGCAGAATCCGTGAGGCGATCGACCACGACTAATGGATCGACCAGTATCCCGTCACGAACGAGAAGTATCGAGCGTTCATCTCGGCAGGTGGCTACGGGAATCAGGCGTACTGGAGTGTGAAAGGGTGGAAGTAGAAAACCAAACACAACATAAAAGTTCCAGAGTATTGGAATGACACCAAATGGAACAAGGCGGATCATCCTGTCGTTGGAGTCAGCTACTACGAAGCAGAGGCCTATGCGAAATGGGCGGAGAAACGCCTGCCGACCGAGCATGAGTGGGGAAAAGGCGCACGTGGCGAGGACGGGCGTGAGTATCCCTGGGGGGACGAGTTCGACAAGAACAAATGCAACTGCATAGAGGTAGCTATTGGCCACACGACGCCGGTAACCAAGTATCCGAACGGGGTCAGCCCCTATGGGTGTTATGACATGGCAGGGAATGTCTGGGAATGGTGTGCGGGCTGGTATGGCAGAGAAAAGAAAGATTGGCGCGTGCTCCGGGGCGGCGCCTGGCTCTACGATCCGGGGGACTTACGTTCATCGAACCGGAACTTGAACCTCGCCTGCTACCGAAACAACTTCATCGGCTTTCGTCTTTCCCAGGACATTGAGGAGTAACTCTGTGCCCTTTGTTCTTTGACCCTTTGGCTCATTCGGGAGAACAGGAATGGGAGCAACGATGTCACAATCGGTCGATGAGGCCAATAGGTATTTGGCGGGCGCCGCCTTACGGTTTGACGACGCGAATAGACTACGGTTGTAGCCATGGGGTGACGGTCATTTCCAAACAACAGGAGGGTGATATGGCAAAGCGAGCTGTGCTCATCGGTATCAATCGGTATCAAATCCCCGGATCTGATCTTCGTGGTTGTGTCAACGACGTCAAGAATCTCGAGCAAGCGCTCACCACATACTACGGATTCTCAGCCCAAGACATTACGTCCCTCACTGACTTGCAGGCGACGAAGAAGGCCATGCAATCGGCGATTCAGAAACTGATTGCCCGCGGAAAGAAGGGCGACACCCTGCTTCTCCACTATTCAGGCCATGGGTCGAACGTGCCTGACGACAATGGTGACGAAGCAGATCATCGAGACGAAATATTGTGTCCGACCAATCTCGATTGGAATGATCCATTGCGCGACGACTGGCTCCGTAAGACATTCAACAAACTTCGAGCGGGGGTGAGCCTCACGGTGATCATGGACTGCTGTCACTCAGGATCCAATACTCGCGAGTTCACTCCGCCGGATGCTCCTATAAAAGAACGTTTCCTTCCTTGCCCATTAGATCTGATGGCCGCCGAGTCCGGCAAGAAACTGCGTGGAACGCTTCGTGGCAAGTTAGGAAAAGCCCCCCGAGGACGGAAAAGAAAGGGCGATATCGTCCACGCCGATATTCAAGAGATGCTGATCACCGGCTGTCGTGATACGCAAACTTCCGCCGATGCGCAAATCGGTGGGACATTTAACGGTGCCTTGACCTATTACCTGGTCGAGTCGATCAAAGATACTCAGGGGCAGCTGACCTATCGAGAGTTGCACAAGAGGACTACCTCTAAACTCAAGAGTAGCGATTACAATCAAGTTCCTCAGCTTGAAGGCCAGCGCGACAACTTTGATCGGGTATTTCTCAGCTGATGGCTTGTTTCACCGGTCAGGATACATCCAGCGCATTCTTCAGCCGGTCTAACACCGTGGAGGAGTTCCCATGAGCATCCAACTTCGCATCCCAGGCCAACCGACGTCATCCGAGCAGGCGAAAACCGCTGTCCGAGGGGAGCCTCTGTCCGGTCAAAGGAAGCAACCCGATACGCATCTGTTGGATGCCGTAGAAGTACTCGGGGCGTTCGATGTAAGCCCTGCGGCTCGTGGCGACAAGGCTATTCCTCATACCCTGGAAGCGGAAGAAGATGATCTCATCGAATTCGTCCTTGAGGACGGCGTATCGATGTGGACATCCGTAAAGGCCTATCGAGATCGGCAACACCGGTTGAAACCAGAGTTGCGAAAGACGACGGGACTGGACATCGAGCCGGCGATCCCCACCTCCACCTCGAACAGGGGGATGGTGAAGGATCTTGTGACAGGCGCGGTGCGAATCCTACGATTGAAACCCGACGAGATCTGGGAACAAGCAAAAGATCCCAAGCAGTGGCCAGAATGGGTCAAACAGTACGGAGGCACGACGTTCGCGAAGCTGGGACCGTGGCTGACGGCCAAGCTGATCATCTGGCTCATCGAGAGAAAGATTCGACCGGAAGAAGGCCTCTATCGCTGGGTCAACCCATCGGCTGAAACCGACCCTTCACTCGTTGCGCCAGGTGCACTTCATCCTGACAAGCCCATTCTCCTCTTCATCCACGGAACAGCCTCCAACACGGAGGGCAGTTTTGGCGCCTTGCATACGGACGATGCGTCGTCGGAATGGGAGACACTCACTCGGACATTCAAGGACAATATTTTTGCTTTTGAACACCGAACCATGAGTCAGAGCCCGATCGACAATGCGTTGATTCTGGCAAGAGCACTTCCGGACGGAGCGCAACTCTCTCTCGTTTCCCATTCGAGAGGGGGGCAGGTAGCTGACCTGCTGTGCCTCCGAGAGCTTTCGTCCGAACATGTGAGTCAGTTCAAGCGAAAAGATAGCCAGTCGATTCAGGCGGATGAACATGACCGTAAACAGCTGACTGAGTTCGCCAAAGTCCTCCGAGAGAAGAAGTTCCAGATCACACGGCTGACCCGTGTGGCGTGCCCCACGCAAGGTACGTTGTTGGCCTCAGAGAATTTGGATCGATTTCTCTCAGTGTTGACCAGCCTCATCGGATTGATTCCTGTTGTCGGTCAGTCCCCAATTTACCAGGTCGCAAAACGCATCACCCTCGAAGTGGTCAAGAGCCGTTGGGATCCATCTCTGATTCCAGGAGTCGAATCGATGGTTCCACAGGCGCCGCTCGTCGCGTTGCTCAATCATCCAGACATTAAGGCTTCCGGCGATCTTGGGGTCATTGCTGGAGACATTGAGGGTGGGAATTGGTTCAAACGGTTGGGGGTCTTCATGACCGACACCTTCTTCTACGAGAATCAAGACAATGATTTGGTCGTCAATACCAATTCCATGTTTCATGGGGTGCTCCGTGGGACATCGTCCCGGTATATCTTCGACCAGGGGTCCGATGTCTCACATTTTCGATATTTCAGGAATGCCCGCACACGTCATTTGCTGGTTCAGTCGATTACGAACTCAGGCGACCAGTGGCCTCCGGAATTTCGTTCGCTCGAAGAGGCCAAAGTAGCCCCGGTTCCCATGTTGCGTTCCATCCAAACGAGATCCGGGGCCAGCCAGCCTGTGGTGTTCGTGCTTCCGGGAATCATGGGGTCGGAATTGCAGGCTGATGGGAAGGATGTCTGGATGAGCTATTGGAGCCTCCTCCGAGGCCATATCGACAAAATCGCCATCGATGCGCCGAAGGTCACCGTCACCGGTCTTGTGAGCTCCTACTACCGGGCGCTGTGCGACTATCTGGCAGATTCCCATGAAGTCATTCCGTTTGGCTACGATTGGCGCCACTCAATTACACGCGCCGCCTCTCAGCTTGCCGACGAGGTGAAGGAGGTGGTGAAACGGACGCATGAGCCGATCCGATTCATCGCTCACAGTATGGGCGGCCTGGTGGTTCGGCGGTTTATCTATGACTACCCGGAACTCTGGACAACGTTATGTGAGCGGAAGGACGCCCGATTTATCATGCTAGGAACACCCAACCGCGGCTCCTACGATATGGTGGAGTCGCTGGCGGGAATGGCCAAGACCGTGAAACAACTGGCCTTACTCGATCTCGATCACACTACCGGAGAAATCGTTGCCATTGTCTCTGCCTATCAGGGGGCACTTGAGCTCTTGCCCCAAGATGAATGGAAATACTTCTCAGCCGACACCTGGACAGGGTTACGGCCCGTCATGGACTCGAAAATCCAGATCAAGGCGCAGGTACTCTCGTCCGCAAAGAAGGCCATCCAAGATCTTCCAGAACGAATTCCCTACTCCGATCGTATTCGCTACGTGGCGGGGTGGGCGCCCAAGACCGTGTGCGGATTGAAAGTCGAGGACAGTCGCCTGCTCTTTCAAGCCACCGCAGAAGGCGATGGGCGTGTGACCTACAAGGCAGGTCTGCTCCCCGATATTCCGGTGTGGTATGTCGATGCAGAGCACGGCGACTTAGCGGACCACAAGCCTGCCTTTCCTGCCTATCGAGACTTACTCGAGGAAGGCGTGACCACTCGCCTCTCCACTGCGCCGCTGAGCGCCGACCGAGGCGGTGCCGCGATCTTCGACTATGAATCTGAACCGGTCCTGTATCCCACGGCACCCGACTTGGAGGCCGGTCTTCTTGGCAAAAAACGGAAGTTCCTCCAAGTACGGACCTCTGACACACTCCGCGTATCCGTGTTGCATGGAAATCTCAACCACACCAACTATCCTATTATGCTCAGTCACTACGAGGGGGATACCATTGCCGGGGCGGAGCGTATCGTGGACGGGCTTGTTGGAAACGCCTTGTCCCAACGTTACCACTTGGGCCGTTATCCAGGACGAACAGGAACGGTTGCCGTCGTCCTAGCCCCGCCCAATGAGATCCAAAAATCCTTGGGTGTGCAGCACGGCGCGATTGTCATAGGACTCGGCAAGTGGGGTGAATTGACGCCCTCGGCACTCACCCAAGCCGTGCATCAGGGAGTGATGGAGTATTGCTTGCACATCAACCAGTGCCGTGGCGCGACAGAACCATCGATGGAACCAGCCGAACTCACGATCAATAGCTTGCTGATCGGGTCCAATACCTCTGCCAACATTGCCGTGGAGGATTCCGTCAATGCGATCGTGCGAGGAGTGATCCTGGCAAATCGTGCCCTCGCAAATCCTTCCCTCAAGAAACAAAACCTCCCCCTGCCTCGGGTGACACACATCCAGTTCATCGAACTCTATCTCGATGTGGCGGTCGATGCGGCAAAGTCCATGCGCCGCGTCGCGAAGCGCATTGAACGTGAACTCCAGACGGACATTGAGGTGGAACCTCGATTGAAAAAGGGCAAAGATGGTCAGACTCGGTTGGTTCCGACGAGCAGCCGAGGGTACTGGCGCCGCTGGACAATCTCTGCAGTCCAGGACGCTCCTCCTCCTGCCGCCTTGAGCTTGCCATCAGCGTTGAAGAACCGCCTCCGCGTCATGTTGCAAGAGGATAAGGAAAAGGATCCGGAGGTTTGGAATGCCCTCCTTGAGTTGGGATTCAGAGGTTGTGAACCAGCCTCCCGTCGGCCTTCCAAACTTCGGTATCTTGCCCTATCAGACAGGGCCCGCGCCGAAGTCATCGTTCAAGAGAATCAACCAGAGCTGGTCGCCCAACTGATTCAACGATCCATCAAGCAACCGGCGTTCAAGCAGGATATGGCCAAAACGCTTTTCCAATTATTGATCCCCCCTGACCTCAAAGACAGCCTCCTCAACCAAGATCGCGTGGTTTTCATCCTTGACGACGTGACGGCAAACTATCCCTGGGAGCTGATGATCGATACGGACCAGCCCCTGTGTGTTCGCATGGGCATGATCCGACAACTTGAAACCGCCGATTACGAAGAGCGCACTCGAGACACCACCTCGCGCAGCGCCTATGTGGTTGGAGACCCGCTCACCCCATCCAACTATCCGGAGCTTCATGGGGCGAGAAAAGAAGCGGAGCTCGTTGCCTCGCTGTTGAAATCGAGTTATCGAGTCAACCACTCCAATCAGCGCCTCGGTGCGCTCGAGGTGATGAATCAACTCTTTGCCCAACCCTATCGCATCATCCACATTGCTGGACATGGTTACTACAGCGAGGCAGACATCGATACGGCAGGAGCGAAGGCCGGCGTCGTGCTCGACGGCGGCTTGTTTCTCACTGCAGCGGAGATCGCCATGCTGGACCCGATCCCGGAGCTGGTGTTCCTCAACTGTTGCTACCTTGGGCAAATCGGTGGGATGGCCTACAATAAGATGGCTGCTAGTATTTCTCGCGAATTGATCAGGAAGGGCGTGCGCGCGGTTGTGGCTGCCGGATGGCCCGTTCGAGACGACGCCGCACTCTGTTTTGCGCAATCGTTCTACAAACAACTCCTCGAGAACTACTCCTTTGGTCGAGCCCTGGAGGAAGCCAGACGACAGACCTGGGCCAGATTCCCGGAATCCAACACGTGGGGCGCCTATCAAGCATATGGAGACCCAGATTTCTGTCTGGATCCATCCTCGCGCGTTCGTAGAGCAGACCCGGAAGAAGTTCCCGTTGCCGTAGAGGAAGTCCTTATGAAGCTCGATGGGCTTTCTCTCAAAGAGGAACCGTCAGATCTGTCGCCATTGCGACAAGAATTAGGCAAAATCGAACAGGGCTGTGCATCGGACTGGTTGATACAGGGAACCCTTCAGGAGCAACTCGGAGGGGCCTATAGCGAATACCGCCTGTTCAAAGAAGCCATTGAGCATTACCGGCATGCGGCCGAAAGCGAAGACACCTCGAATCCCGCGACGATCCGCGCGATTGAACAATGGATCAATCTCACCGTGCGGCGTGGAGAGCAAGACCGCAACAAGTCCATGATCGAAGCGGCCATTGAAAAAGGTCTGCGTCTCATCGAGATAGCTGAGAATTCGGAACGCCTAAGTATCATGGGAGGCGCCCACAAGAAACTGGCGCAACTTGAGACAAATGCTGGGAAGATCAAGGATCATCTCAGACAATCGGCGGCCTACTATCGAAAGGCGGCAGACCGACCACAGCATGAGGGAGTGGCAAATCCCTATCCGATCATCAATCTGATGGTGGTCGAGGCCCTTTTAGGGGGAAAGGAGTACCTCGGAAGCGAATCGTCGCTCTCGAAATGCGAATCCTTGGCGCAACAGCGTTTCTACGCGACTCGCAGTGTAGGAGATGCGTTGGCCATTCCAGATATCGCACTCATCCGGGCCTTCTTACACCATTCCCTCCCCCAAGAGCAGGGCATCCTGGTAGAGAAATATCGATCCGCATTTACCGAAGCGTCGGCAACCCAAGAACAACAGGATTCAGCCCTCACGCAAATGAAATTTGTGAGGGATATCCTCAACACATTACCCTATTTTGATGAGGAGACCGTCGCGACGACGATTCAATCGCTCGACTATATCCACAAACAATTGCAGCAACGTAACCAGACAACTGAACCTCCTGCGAGCGAATCGAAACAGAAAGACCAACGACCTCGCAGGCCAAAGGCATCGGCGAAACAGCCAACACCAAAGAATCCCGTGCGAAAGAAAGGAACTCGTCAGCCCAAGCGTCGTGGAAAGGGATAGGTGGGAAGACGCCAACTCAATGGTTTCGGAAAGAATGGAGTAAGAGCTGACAGCGCGTTCCATCCCAGGGTCTCGACAAGAATTGAGTGAGCGATGTTCCACCACAGAACTACGGAGGATGTAACATGAAGAAGAAGATTACTCCTAAGTCAGCCCGGGAATTTCTCAATGCCGTCAAGCTACCGCCGGCGACACGGGGAGGTATCGAAAGAGCTGGAGAGATCATTGACTTCAATGCGCAGAAAAACCAAGCCATGGTGGTGGCCTCAGATATCGTGTCTTTTGTGAAAGGTGTTTCGAACGAACGGCGGCAGGACATCGTCAATGCCAGTCTGCTCGCCCAGCTTGTTGCCAATAGGAAAGTGCCTGACAAGACGAGCATTATCGAGTGGTACAACGCGTATTTCGACGTTCTGGAAAATATTGGATGGGTGATTCAAGACAAAAGCTTCTCCTCCTACACGGAAGAGGCAGACGGCCTTGAAGCCCACGAGGCGATCCTCAAAGTCGCGACGTTGTTTCTCGGAGCTGCTCCGGCTGCGCTCGCAGTCGTGATATCGACTCTCGAAGCCCTGAAGTCCATGGATTCCAGCAAACCCTGGATGACGATTTTTGACCGCGAAAGCAAACAGGCAAAGACCGGTCACTTCCAAATTGCCCTGGCCGAGCAAGGCGACAATGATCAGTTCTTCGTCTCCCTGATGGCCTTTAGCTTAAAGGCAGAATCGACCATCACGCAGATACTCTTCTTTAAGATTCGCAACGACGAAGTTGAACTCGACAAATGTTCCGGAAAGGTGACCATCAACGATGAGGTGCTCTCAAGCATACGAGAACGAGTAAAAGAAAAGATTGCGGCCCACACCAATGACTATATCGCGAAGCTCCCGGATCTAGGATGAAGTGTTTGCCGATGGGTTACTCAGAATGCTTCCTCAACTGAAACATGGTGTTTCGATCCTCAGGTGTGAGCGTTAGCCAGATCACCGTAGAATTGAGGATTGAGGAGAAAGTCCAGGGGTTCTGGACGGTGTATTGATACTCGAAGGGGTGAAGCTATTGAGACTACCGGAGATCACATCGGAACATGTCTGTCAGGTAAGTCAGACTGTCGCCAAGCGTGTGAAGGTTGAGAACTTTGAACGATTTGTGTGATTCGAACGAAGTACGGCATGAATAGAGGAGATCAGCCTCTCGATCCCACATCGCGTGCCAATCTGCTTCGAAGAGCACTGCATAGCTCACGTACGGCATCGTAATGCTCGTCCGTCATGCTTCCGGACGGCTGTTCGACCAGAATTGCAGTCAGAGAGTCCTGCAAGGCTGCGTAAGACGTGTGCGCGGTTCGCGAAAGGAACATGCCTCCGCCCTCACCGAAGTACCAGTCGCGGAGAGACTGGCTGAGTTTACGAAGGTCCTCGTAGCTCACATCTCGAGACCGCGGCCATTTAGGCAAGAGCTTGGTTAGCCCCCACAATCCTCTGTATGAGGTGATCCTTTCGCGAAGAAGCTCCCCGGTCGATAGTATATCCCGTGGCTCTGGGTCCTCCTTGTGTTCCAATAGTGCGGAGGCCCTCGCTGCAACTTCCGCTGCGAGGTTTCCTTGGGGATAGAGTATCGTCACTGCACGTAGGTACGCATCGACTTTCGAATTCAGTGTTGGTCTCGCCATCACTGGGAGAACTCTTCCAGAAGGGTTCCTCCACTTGTTCTTTGCGAAGCTGAGCTCCGTAAGCGTGTACGAGCCCTGCTTCATCGACTCTGGAGAAATGAGAAAGACAAAAAGGTCACACTCCTCGACGGCCTTTTGAATTGCTTCGTTATATTCCACGCCGGCTTTGAGGTTTGATCGATCGAAAAAGACTACGTACCCACGAACGGGCAGGGATACGCCGACCTCCTCCGCAATTGGGCGTTGTTCATGCGCGTAGGATAAGAAGATGCTCATTGATCTGCTCCTCCTTGTTTCCCGGCCCCCGCTCGACTTTGACACATAAAATCTAAGTAACTTCGTAACTGCAGTCAAGAGTGTCTGGGCACGTCAGACAATAATTCCTTGACGGCAGCCAAAAACGATTGTATCCCCATAGTCCATGGCATCTCCCTCCACCAGACTGGCCTATGGCGCGGTCATCGCTGCCGCGATACTTTGGGGCGGGTCGATCGTGGCCCAGAAGCTGGCTCTGAGCGGATTCTCCGCTGTTGAAGCCTCGGTCCTGCGGGACATCGGCGGGTTGGCGATCCTCCTGACCACGTGGTGGTGGCAGGAAGGCACCTTAGCCAAGCTGACCAAGGCGGATGCGCGTCTGCTGGGACTGCTCGGGCTTGGTGTGTTGGGTAACCACCTGTTCATTATGATGGGGCTCAAATATGTGAGCGGGGCCGTGGGCGGGGTGATCATCGGATCGAGTCCGGTGGTGACCGCGCTGCTCTCGGCGATGTTGATTCAGGATGTTCCGCTACGCGCTGTGTGGGCCGGCGGTCTTCTCTCTTTTGCGGGGGTGGGGCTGGTCTCTGTGGCGGGGTTCCAGGCTGCGGGCGATCAGCCGCTGCTCGGCAGCCTGCTGGTCTTTGGCGGCGTAGTGAGCTGGGCCCTCTACAGTATCGGCAGCCGGCAGATCATGGAGCGCCATTCGGCCCTCACGGTCAATTGGGCAACCCTGCTCGTCGCGACCGTCCTTCAAATCCCCCTCTTGTGGATGGATCGCAAGATGCTGGATGCGGGACTTGGGTCCGTGACGCCGTTGGACTGGATGGCGTTAGGCTACCTGGTTCTGTTCGCCACCGCGATTGCGCAACAGGCTTGGCTGTATGGCGTGAAGGGTGTTGGGCCCTCGCGCGCGTCTGTCTTTGGTAATCTGACGCCTGTGGCCGCCGTCGTGCTATCTGCGGTGCTGTTGCACGAATCAGTGGGCATGAGCGAAATCCTCGGCATCGCGCTGATTCTCGCAGGAGTGTGGGTTGTTGATCGGCAAACATCCCGGCTCACAAACTAACAGGCTGCTGAAAAAGCCCGCCAGCGGCGTTCTCACCTTGAAAGCCTCCTCAACGTAGCCCAGAGGCTACGCCTCCGGTGCTTTCATCGGCTGCGGCCTTGCTGGACGGACTTTTTGAGCAGCCTGCTCAGATCGAGACCGGTCGCCTTTCCTTCCCCCTCGCCCTCGTCTCTGTGATTGCAGTATGATACGGCGATTTTTCAGCCCGCAATATTCACGAGGGTTCGTGACGAAACCGCCGAGGCACCATGCGAGACGGGCGCGCCGAGCTATGAAGGAGCGAGGCATACTTGAAAGAGTATGTTGACCGACTGAGCCGCGAGCCCGCCCGCCGTCAGGCTTGTCGTAGCTGCGTATCGGCGGTTGCAGTAGAAGCCTTCGTGAATAATGCGGGCAGGTAAGGAGCCGAGGATGTTGGAACAACGTATCGAAGAAGTGAACAAAGCGAACCGCGCGTTTTATGCCGCGTTCGGCAACCTCGACATCAACGACATGGATAAGGTCTGGGCGCATCAAGAGTATGTGACCTGCATCCATCCCGGCTGGTCATTGCGGTCGGACTGGCCTGCGGTCCGCGACTCCTGGGTCCTGATCTTCAACAATACCTTTTCCATGACGTTCGAGCTGACCGACGTGACGGTGCAGGTGGCGGGCGATTTGGCCTGGGTCGTTTGCGTGGAGAACATCACTACCCATCAAGCGGACGAATCGCAGCAGGCGCAGGTGTTAGCCACGAACCTCTTCGAGCGGATCGGGGATGAGTGGTTGCTGATACATCATCATGGGTCGGCGGTGATGGGGTAGGGAGCTGGTGGTCTCCTTGCTCACGTAACGCGCGGCCTGAGAAGGCCCTCGTTGGACGCGCGCATTTGGAGACCAACCAGCTCCCTCCCC
>DATHTZ010000323.1:0-2952 GCA_035462675.1 Nitrospiraceae bacterium
GGCTAAAGTGCTTGCAGCCCGTCAGCAGTGCCGACTCAATGAACTGATTGAAGAGGCCCTCCGCGATCTGCTCAAAAAGTACCGGGGGAAGGGGAAGGGCTAGCAGCGCTGTAGCCTGGCAACATGAGAGCGTCGCGGATGGGCCGGTTTCAATTATAGTCCGGAGCATCGGGCCGCGTTAAGCCACTGGCCATGCTGCGAGACGTGTCCTCTCAAAGAACAATCCGATTGATCGCACTATGACTGAGGCCTTGGCCATCATTGGATTGCTCGCACTCCCTGCCTGGCTTGCCTGGCTTTTCTTCAAAGGAGCCATTCGCGGCTATGCAGCCAAGCAGATCGCGAATCCCGAACCAACCAAGCGACCCTATATATTGAAATCCGGAACGCTACCGGCTCTCATCGAGATGCCGAATCTGACTGATCGGCTGTTTACTTATAAAGATGAACGTCAGGCGGCAAACGCGCGTCAACGCCTTTGGATGCGATACCAGGACCGTTCTGGGCATGTGACGGAGCGAACGGTAGAAATCTATCATCCTGAAAATGATGAGGTCGTGTTTGCTTGGTGCTGTCTGGCACGCGCGCCGCGGACATTTGCCAGGCGCAGCATTCAGAGTTGGCAACTGTTACCTGAACGCTTTGAATTCGACCCTGTAGTCGCTCAATATTGGGAAGAAGAGGGAACGAGGGACATGTCGGAGAAGCTGCCCTGGCGCAGATGGCTGTCAGATCAGCCCAGTCATATCTCACAACGTTATAAATAGGGCATGAAGAGAGGCGAGTAATAGATGCCTGCCGCCTCTTCAAATCGTTCATGATCATGCCAGGGCGCAGGAGAAAACCTTGAGCCCCCCTATCTATAGATGCCAGATCAGCTCTTCGATCCTCACGCCATCCACGTCTTCAACACTCGCGCCCCCGGACAGCCGGGGTAGTCGCCCGGTGTGAGCGCCACCTCAATCAACTCGCCCGCCCCGATCGGCTCTCCGGGTTTGGCAAGCAAGACGGGGCACGTATGCGAAAATATCTGCTCCTGTAGGCCCTGCCAGGCCTTGTCTGCCAGGGCAGAGCTGAATAATTCTGCCTCGCTTAGAATCCACTGGCCCTCGGTGAAGTCAGGCAGGTCAATGGCCATTCTCTTGAGCGCCTCATGGTCTTGCTCCGAGATCAACAGAAAGCTGTAGACGGTTCCCACAACAAAGCCGGTATGCGAGAGAGTCAACGGGCAACGCATCGGATAGGGAAGCATGACCCGGTGAGGCTGCAAGCGGGGATGTCCTGGGAATCTCGTTTGCGATTCGTCCATGAGCACAAACCGGATTGTTCGCCCGCTCGTAAGGCTACGCGGCCGGGCCATCGCTTCCCACTCTTCGTGGTAGGTCGGTAGCCCAAGTTCACGCTGCCAATCGCGGCCCTGCACGGCGCCCTGCTCCGCTATGACCTGTACAGCGACGTTCGGCAGTCCTTCCAGAGTGATCCGTCCGTCGGGCTGGTGCACGTACTGAATGGGGCTGAGGTGGGCTAGCTGCGTCATGCTGCGACCTCCTTGAGATCCCATTCACGCACCGGCTGAGGGAGCGCCCGGCGCGGCAGCGGCTGAGGGATCAGTGCTGTAATGGCGAGTGAGGCACCAACGGCTCCTAATGCAATGCCTGCGGTTGTGGCAAACGCGGCAAAGCCAGTAGCCCCAGCCACTCCACCCACCCAGTACTGTTGTGCAGCAATGGCCGCCACCATAATGCCAATCATGGCGACCATGCGCATAGAGTCCTTTCCGCCGCCCCCACCGCCGCCACCCATGGGGATCGCCCGCACCACCACCGATTGACCAGGACGGGGTATGGTGTATTCCCAGGCCGCGTCCTTGATGTAGTCGCCGTCGATGAACACCCGCGCGTGGAGGCTGTCAGGCGTCCAGGCAATCGAACGCATGAGGTCGCTGACGCTCCCGCCAGCGGGTCGCATCACATCAACACGGCCCTTCTCGGTTGAGATAATATGAGGCATGGCGATGAGTCGGAGGTTGTCTTGTGGGTTCATGGGCGCGTGTTCCTTTTGCTCCGCTTGTTCCGTAATTTGACGATGTCTATCGCTCGCCAATACGCGGCTCCAATCACATAATCCGGTTCAGCATGGCCCGGCCAGGTCTTGTACATGTAGGCCCAGCGCTCAACGTCTTTCCACACAAATCTTGAGGCCACGCCACGCCCGCCCGGTGATTGCATGGGAAGGCCACGAATCACCCAAGCGTTGATCGTATTCAATGAGACGCGGAAGGCTTTTGCCAGCTCAGCGCGGTTTAATTGCATGGGAGCTCCTGGTGAAGAACAAGAACAACCTTTTTTTAGAGTCTGTGCCTAGGACAATAACGCGGCGCGCCTGACCCACATATACCCATGCCAGAAATGGACCCATTCACCTGTAATTTCAATGACGTATCCATAATTCTGCATCCTGCACTTCTACAATGTGGTTGCTCTGAAAAACCGGCGGGCGGGAGGAGACCGGTGGAAGCCGGTGGGGGGCCCGCGCCGCCGCACATCCCCCCAATTAGATTGTGTCTCGCCTGAAGTAGCGTCCTTGGTTATTGAAGTCCGGCCAGGTTTTTGAGTGATTGTCGCGCGCATAGAATTCCACGCGCCGTCGCTCGCCCTGCTCGATCACACGGACCTCACGATGTGGACAGTGCCAGCGGTAGCTGTTCCCGCTGAACGTCGGCGCCTTGTGCTGACAACCGGGACACAGAAACTCAAAAAGTTTGCTCTCGGTCTGTGGCATCATTTCTTCTCCATAATCCCCACCGCCGCCAACCGGTGTCCGAGTTTCGCGTCACGTTGTGGAACGCTGGGTTCGACGGAGTACTTGGTTGCTCTCGCCATCCAGTAATCCAGCTCATTTAGGTGACCGCAATCGCTAGGGTGAAGGCCTTGGGTTCGAACACAAGCACAT
>DATHTZ010000324.1:0-3138 GCA_035462675.1 Nitrospiraceae bacterium
CCTCAAGAAATCCGCGGACTCAGCTGAGAATCCCATCCCGCTGTCGTGTCACTGACTATCCCGTATGCTACAGTGACCAGTTGATTTTCCCTTTCATTGGTAAGGACTTAGGAGTTATTTTCTTGTCCAGCGGGGTCGTTCAGGAAAAGGTCACCAGCGCATTGATTGGAGCACTCAATGGGGCCAAAAAGAAGGGCCAACTAAAGACGGAAGCCTGGCCTCAGGTGAGTCTGGATACTCCAAAACGGCCTGAATGGGGAGACTTAGCTTCGACGGTTGCCATGTCTCTCGCCGTGTCCGAGCAACGAGCGCCCCACGATATTGCTCAAATTATCATCGACAATCTTGCTCAGCGCGATCAGCTCTTCGACCGAATCGAGATCGTCAGGCCTGGATTTCTCAACCTCACGGTCAAACCTGCCATCTGGCAAGAGGTGCTCAGAGAGATCGAGAGGGAAGGTTCGGCTTACGGGCGAGCCGAATTTGGGCAACAGCATCGAGTGTTGGTGGAGTATGTGAGTGCGAATCCGACCGGCCCATTGCATGTGGGACATGGGAGAGGCGCGGCCGTTGGGCAAGCGGTTGCGAACATGCTCAAGGCGGTCGGCTACGACGTCGTAAGCGAGTACTATATCAACGACGCCGGCCGGCAGATGAAATTGTTGGGGGCCTCCGTCTACGCGCGATATGAGGAGTTGTCGAACCGGCCGGTCGAATTTCCAGCAGAGGGATACCACGGCGCCTACATCACTATCGTGGCCGAGCGAGTGAAGCGACAGTTCGGGCCTGAGCTGGCCGGACGTGCTGCCACAGAGGTCGAGGAACGCTGTCGAACGTTCGCCAATCAGGAACTGCTGAGCCTGATTCGCGAGGACCTGAAGTCCTTCGGGGTCGAGTTCGAGTCCTGGTTCAGCGAGGCCTCTCTGGTGAATTCAGGGGCGGTCCAACGGGTCTTGGATGAACTACAGTCGCAACAGCTCCTGTTTGAGCAGGAAGGCGCCTGGTGGTTCCGATCCTCGGCGTTCGGTGACGAGAAGGATCGTGTCGTGCGGAAACAGGACGGCGAGTACACCTACCTGGCGTCCGATATCGCCTACCACAGGGATAAGCTGCAACGCGGATACGATCTCCTCATCGACGTGTGGGGCGCGGATCACCATGGCTATATTCCTCGGATGCAAGCGGTTGTCCAGGCCTACGGGTATCCGAAAGATCGTCTCCAAGTCGTGCTGGTTCAGATGGTGAATTTGTTGCGCGGCGGGAAAAAAGTGGAAATGTCAAAGCGGGCCGGCGAGTTCATCACGATGCGGGAAGTCATCGATGAAGTCGGGGCCGATGCGGCCAAGTTCTTTTTCTTAATGCGCGATTCCAACTCGCATCTGGACTTCGATCTGGAGTTGGCCAAGCAACGGTCGTCCGACAATCCCGTATACTATGTGCAGTATGCCCATGCCAGGATCGCCAGTCTTTGGCGCGTCGCGGCCGCACGAGGTATCGCTTGCTCTTTGCCGAGCGAGACGGATTTAACGCTGCTGATGGACCCAGACGAATTGGGGCTGATTCGCAAGCTCTCGGCCTATCCTTCGGTTCTGCAGGGCAGCGCGATGGCCTATGAGCCTCACCGGATGACCTACTACCTTCAGCAATTAGCCGGGCTGCTCCATACGTTTTATAACAAGCACCGGATTCTGCCTCCCGCCGCAGATCGTGATCTGCTGGGGATCACGCCCGAGGGATTAGTTTCGGGTGAGGGGCTGCAGAAAGAGGGGTTGTCCCCAGAACGGACTGCGGCGAGATTGGCGCTAATGAGCGGAATCCAGCAAGTCTTGAAGAATGGGCTGGGCGTGCTCGGAATTTCTGCACCAGAACAGATGTAGCCGGTAAGAGGGATTGTGGACTTTTCAGTTCTGCAGCCGGATTGTGAGACGAGCGCGCGGTTGGGGAGACTCAGCACCGCCCATGGTGAAATCGATACGCCTGCCTTCATGCCGGTCGGCACGCTGGGGCCGGTGAAGGGGATCGATCCAGCCGATTTAGAGCAGCTCGGCTTTCGCCTCATGCTGAACAACGCCTACCATCTCTATCTGCGGCCTGGGCATAAGATCGTGGCCGAGATGGGCGGGTTACATCGGTTTACGGGATGGCCGGGGGCCATCTTGACGGACAGCGGAGGATTTCAGATTTTCAGCCTCGCCAAGTTGTGTAAGGTGACGGACGAGGGTGTGAGTTTTCAGTCGCATCTCGACGGGTCCACACATTTCATCACGCCGGAGACTGCCATCGAGATCGAAGAAGCGTTAGGGGCCGATATCATGATGGCATTCGATCACTGTGTGGCCTTACCGGCAGAGAAAACGGTCGTGCATGATGCGGTGCGGCGGACCACCCTTTGGGCACAACGTTGTCAGGCCAGCCGACGCCGCAGGGATCAAGCCCTCTTTGGGATCGTGCAAGGTGGTCTGGATGCCGATCTCCGCGTGACCTCGGCGCGCGATCTCGTTGGGCTTGGCTTCGAGGGCTACGCGATCGGCGGACTTTCGGTAGGAGAATCGAAGGCAGAGATGTACGCCATGTTGGATGTGACTGTATCGGAGCTGCCGGTTTCTAAGCCGCGGTATTTGATGGGCGTAGGGATGCCGGAGGATTTAATCGAAGGCGCCGTGCGCGGGATCGACCTGTTCGATTGTGTGGTGCCATCGCGTCATGGGCGGACCGGTTCGCTGTTTACGAGTTTCGGGCGAGTGGTGATCAAGCAAGCGCGATATATTCGGGACGAGCAGCCGATCGATCCAGTCTGCGGCTGCCCGGTCTGCGCGCGCTACTCACGTGCCTATCTGCATCACCTCTTTCAGGTGAAAGAGATGCTGTCGTCGAGACTGAATACGATTCACAATCTCTGGTATTTTGCCGATCTGATGGGCCAGGTGCGGGCAGCGATCGCACAGGGAACGCTACGGTCGTTCCGGGAAGAATTTTACCGGTCCCGCGACCGAGCTGCATTGGACGTCTCAGCTGCAGATGTGGTTGAGGTCGATGCGCATCGGCATGACGCAGGGGACTAGCAGGATGCTTTTTGAGCATCCTGAGGGAGTGTGTTGTTTTTTCCAAGATGTCCTGGTCATTGAAGGCTTGCTGTGC
>DATHTZ010000325.1:0-11490 GCA_035462675.1 Nitrospiraceae bacterium
GTCGGTGCGAGGGAATCCGGAAGAGCTCGAAGTCATCCGGATGTTCTCGGGCAAGTAGGAACCGAAGCTCTATTCGTATTATTCGAGCTATGCCTCGGCCTCCGTGCGCGAAACCGCGCGGGGTGGCTCCATGTTGAAGAGTCCCACGTTGATCATTGGGCTAGTCGGCTTACTCGTTGCCGTCGCATGGTTTGCGTTTGGCGGTTGGCTCTCCGGTGTGAAGCCAGTCCCACCGGCGGCGGCTGTCTCGACGCGCTCAGCTCCCCCTCTGTTGCCTGTGGCTCCCGTGTCTCAGCCGGTGTCGCCTGTGCCCGTTGCGGTGCCAGTTATAAAGCCCATACGAATTCAAGGTGGCCTGTTGACCAATGTGCATGGGTCTCCTCAGTGGCTGTACGTGTCGGAGTCTGGCCGGATTATGACGGACGACGAGATCGCGCAAGAATCGGGCGGGATTGTCAATGCGCGTATGGATCGAGGCGTGAGAATCTTGTACGGGTCCGGCGTGATGTGGGGTGGTGCCGCCTCTCGATCAGGTGAGTCCGTGGCAACGGGAGGATCGCTCATACCTGTTCCCGCCGTGGCCATACGGGGAGCAGAGGAGCGGGCATCGGTGGAGGAGGCTCCGCCGGTGCCTGCTGGCCACGGAGCCAAGGATCTCTTTGCGACGCCTCCCGGCTTGCTGGCGACGCCACCGGGCCTCCCGTAAGAGGAACTTATGGATCAAGCGGCGGTCGATGCGTTGGTGTATTGGGCTGGGGCGTTCTTCCTGGGAGGCTTCACGGTGGGTGTCATCGTGAGGCTGTTGCTTGGGACAACGAATTGAGAGGGGGTGATGCAGATGTTCAAGACCATCGGGCTGTGTGTTTTGGGACTGCTTCTCATGGCTCACGAGGCCATGGCGCAGGTGTTTCCAGTGGATGCCGCGACGACCACGACGATCACTAGCGTGAAGGGTGACATCGTGGCCTGGGGCGTGGTGTTCATCGGGGTAGCGCTCACGATTTTCGCATATAAGCGCGTGAAGTCGTTGGTGCGGTAATTCGGGAGATGGGGCGGTAGCCTGTGCACAGGCTGCCGTCTTATCGTATGGGAAAGGGACAGCAAATGGTACTCGCGACAGTGGCCACGGATCTCCATCAATTGGGCCAAGTGCTCTCGGCGGATCTCATCGGCTGGGGTGCGGCGGTGCTTGGGATTGCGCTCACGGCCTCGGCGGTGATCTGGGTGCTCCGGCTCATGCGGTCCTAAGCGCTTACGCACCGGGCCAGCCCTGATCGGCGAAGCTGTAGCAGCGTGCATCGGTGAGAATGAGATGGTCGAGCAAGGTGATGCCAAGCAGGTCGGCGCCTTGCCGGAGCCGGCTGGTGAGAACGCGATCCTCCTGGCTCGGTGTTGTATCGCCGGAGGGGTGATTGTGGACACAGATCCAGGCCATGGCATTCATCAGAATCAGCGGTTTGAACACCTCGCGCGGATGCACAATGGCCAACGTCAGGGAGCCGATCGAGACGACATTGACCCCGATGATCGCATGTTTGGCATCCAGCCCGCAGACCAAGAATTGTTCGCGGTCCAGTGCCGCAAAGAGCGGCCTGAGGAGAGCCGCAGCGATTGCCGAGGTGGTCAACGGTGAAGAGGGCGGGAGGGCTCGGTTCTCGCGCACCAGCGTCACGCGAAATCGTGGCAACGTAGAGGGATGGCTCGGCTTCGGCAGCCGTAGAAGATTTACATGGTCCTGTGAACTGTGAATGGCCATATTCGCCTCCTTCTTCATCAAGATGTTTAGCCCCACCCTTCACAGTCAAAGGGTGGGGCGTCGAAGAAGGAGGCGGGATGGCGCGCTCGCGGGGGACAGGCCTGAAGTGACATCCGGAAGGCCTGGCTCCTGCTCGTCAGCGCCAGCTCGCAGCCACTGAGAGTTGAGTCAGAATCCGACGCCGGCGGATATGCGGGCGCATCGTGGGGGGATGGGGGTGTCGTGAGACTCCCCCGGTTGGTGTTCGATGGAATTTTGTGGACGGTAACGGACGCTCTTTTGTTTTCCGGGGGGACCATGAGTAAACTTTTGACAATTGATGAGGCATCGGAGTATCTAGGCATATCCAAGTTGACCCTGTATGGCTGGGTGTCTGCGCGAAAGCTGGGGTTCATCAAGGTCGGACGGTTAGTGAAATTCAAGCAAGAACACCTCGACCGGTGGATTGACCAACACACAGTCAAGGCGCGGCCAGCAGTGCAAGAGCGTGTAGAGGATCATTCAGAACACAGATAGCAGCGGCATCGCTTCGAGCCCGTCGTATGGGCAAGCAGGAGAGAAAGATGGGACTGACCAAACGACCTGACAGTTACTATGTCGAGTTTCGGGTGATCGACAGTGCAGATGGTAAGGCGTTGGTCCTGGCGAGTGGCGTACCAGGTGCGAGGAAGAAACGGTGGAAGGTGGGCTGTCTCAACAAGACTGTCGCGCGAGAGATGGAATCCGCCATCAAAACTCGTCTCCTGCTAGGACAGGAACGCACCGAACAGGCTAGACCTGTACTGTTCAAAGAGTGGGCCAAGACCTACTTGGGTTTGGAATCTGTGAAGACGTTACGCAGTTATCAAGACCGTGTGGAAATTATGGAACGACAGCTAGTTCCGTTCTTTGGTGCAAAGATTCTCAGTGAGATCAGTCCTGCAGATGTTGAGGCTTACCGAGGGCGACGCATGAAACGTGATGGCAACCCCGCAAGTATTCAGACTGTGAACAATGACCATACTGTACTTAAGCACTGTCTGAATGTTGGGGTGAGGCGTGGTCTCCTCGTGAACAATGCAGCCGCGAGAGTAACTATGCCCAACCCTCAGAACGAGCGTGACAGGGTGCTTACTGAGGAGGAGTGGGACAGGCTGTATAATGCTGCGAAGCCGCACCTTCGACCGGTCTTACTGACCGCCTATCAGCTAGGCCAAAGGTTTGGCGAGATTGTCGGTTTGACATGGGATCGAGTGGATTTGAAGCGCGGATTCATCACGCTCCGAGCACTCGATACCAAGACAAAGACCGCTCGGCAAGTGCCAATGACGTCAGATGTAAGATCGACTCTGCAACAACTAGCGAAGGTACGAAGACTCACCACGCGCCACGTCTTCACCTATGCGGGCCGAGCGCTTCAGCGTGTTACTCGTTCTTTCAAGGCAGCGCTGACGGACGCAGGAATTGAAGATTTTCGATTCCATGACCTTCGGCACTGTGCCTCAACGAACCTCAGAAGGGCAGGGGTAGACACAGCAACGGCAATGAAGATCGTCGGCCACAAGTCGGAAAAGATGTGGAAGCGATACAACGCGATTGATGAGGAGGACTTGACGCAAGCGGCGAAAACCCTTAACAAATACCTTCAACGGAACACGCCGGGAACACTTGATGGAACTGACCAACGAGTCCATCAAGCTAAGTAGTTGAAAATGTTGACTGCCCCCGTAGCTCAGTTGGATAGAGCAGCGGTTTCCTAAACCGTTTGTCGTACGTTCAATTCGTATCGGGGGCACCAATGTTTCAACAACTTGCAGAGTCGGCCTGAGTCACGACCCGCAATTGTGCTAAATTTGTGCTAACTTTCCGACCGACATCCAACACCTCGATCCCATCCCGCAGACTCTCAGGATAGTGATGAGCGTACCACTGCGTCATGATAGGCGACTTGTGCCCTAGTAACCGCTGCACCTTGTACAGGTCCACTCCGGCTTGGACCATGCGTGTGGCACAGGTGTGGCGAAGATCGTGGAAATGGAAATCCGTCATCTTGGCTTTCTTGAGCGCGAGAGTCAGACTTCGGCTGATATTGCTCGCATTCAACCGTGTCAATGCTTCACTCGGAAACACCAACTCCGTTTCCACCGAACGGCTTCCGTATTTCTGCTTCAGCAGTTCGAGGGCCGTTTGATTGAGCGGAATAGTCCGTCGTTCGCCGTTCTTCGACTTAAATACCATCACAGTTCGTCGGAACAGATCAACCCCCGCCCAAGTCAAACCAAGGATCTCCCCCATGCGCATCCCTGTGTGGATGCCAAACAACATGAGGTCCTGTAGCCAGGGAGCCGCCATCGGGAGCAGGCGTATTTCCTCTTCACCGGTCAACCAGCGATCTCGTGTATTATTTTCTCGCTCCATCGAGACGCGACACACCGGATTATCTGTACACCACTCCCATTCACGCCGTGCCAGGTTAAACGCCTTCTTCAACGTGGCGAGCTCCCGGTTGATCGTGGCCGGTTTCACCCCATCGGTATAGCGTTGATTCTTGTACGCCACAATTCGCTCGGGGCTCACATGATCCAACGTCGGGTTGCCGAAGAATGCCTTGAGAGTCCTCACGCTGGTCATCTCCCGATAGTGGTTCCCCCGCCGTGCCGCATGCTCTTTGATATACCGGTCCAGTAGTTCCGTGAAGGTTCGTTGCTGCTCTGTCGGTTTCTCAAAGAATCGCCCTTCGACGATCTGGACCTTGATCTTCCCAAGAATGGCCTCAGCCACCCGTTTATCAGCTGTCCCCGTAGACCGCCGAATTTGCTGTCCTTGGTACATAAAAGACATCCACCACGTCGTACCTCGCTTCACGAGTCCCATCCGTTCACTCCTTTCCAGTGGGACTCGGTGTTATGGTTTCCCCGTGGCCGGAAGTATAGCCCTCGCGTTTTGCGGCTTCAATCACCTCGTCTACATCGGGATGAAACCGACGAGTCAATGGTGGAACCGCTGTTGCGGGGCCTGGATCAAATGAACGAAGCCAGGCGGCAATGGCATCCGGCTCGAACCGGAGCAGGCCATGAATCTTGCGGCAGGGAATCTTGCCTTGCGCCGCCCAGAGATAGAGCGTAGACGGCTTGATATTCAGCCTGGCTGAGAGATCCTTGATCGTGAAGAGCATGAGTCACAGCAGGGGGAGTCTTACGACACCCCCTGATCCCCCCTGAAACGGTGCGCCCGCGTGACCGCCGGCGTCTTGAGGAGTACTCAACGGCTCGTCTTGGTTCACCAGACGCCGATGCGGTGCTTTCCAGCGTTTCCTGCCCGCGATGATTTGTGTCTCCAACCACGCAGCCCCACCAGGATCGGCCGCACAGATGACGGCCAACATAGGCGCGACCGACTGACTCACCCAGCGTTTCACCTTGAGCAACGTCTGCGCGTCTTTTTCGACGACGAGACGCCCTTTCTTGAAGCCATCAGTTAGCAGGAGCCACCAGTCGAGCAGGGGACCCCGATACCGAAACTCCTCCTCTTCGTCCCGGCTCGTGGCTCGGAAATCCACATACCCCCGAAGGACGCCCACGATGTATTCGAGCCAGTCTGTTTCCTCTAGATACGACAGGACCTGTCCACAGACCTGGGCGCGATCCTTTTTCAACTCCAACTCCCACCGGATGCCATAGTCCTGCCAATCCTCTCGCTCCTTGGATTGCAGCTCCAGTCGTTTATCGTAGATGCGCAACAAGGTCTGACTGTGCGGACTCCCGAGATAGAGGGTTTCTCCGCTTGGAATGGCCTTGTGTATCGAACTCGATGAAATGCTTTGCATCCGGTCCGCTTGCGTCACACACTGTCCAATCTCAATGGCCTGTCTAATCGTCGAGAGCGGCACGCAGCTATTCCGATCATCGAGCGCACAATCGAGACGTGTCAGATGGCCGTCTTGCTGCAAAATCCATTGGAGGACCGTCCGGATCTTTCCTGAGGGCCATGGCGCGACAATTCCGGCGGAGAGATCGACATGGACTTCGAGGGGAGCACGGGGGGCGCGTGTTCCTAGTTTGCCCATGCCCCGGCTTGCACTCATGCAATTCACTGCCTTTAATTCGAATCGGCCTCTCTAGTTATTAGGTTGGTTACCTTACCCCGCGAGTAGACACACACGATGAGAGGTTCACTGGTTTAGTGGTCAGTATTTCGGTTGAACCAGATCCCCAATCCATGCGACCCTCCGGTGCAAATAGACCTTCGACAAGACGCGTAAGACAACAAGGAGGAGTGACGTGAATATCAGAAGACCTCTTTGGTTCCTGGTCGTCATCGCCATGGCAGGATGCGCACACATCGGGCCTGGCAATATGAGCCGAGACCGATTCGATTACTCGGGGACCGTGGCCGAGTCATGGAAGACCCAGATGCTGCTGAACCTGGTGAAGCTCCGCTACGGCGATACCCCGGTGTTCCTGGACGTTGGGCAGATCGTCGCCAACTACTCGTTCCAACGCACTCTCACAGCTGCCGGAAACGCCAACATTTTTAACAGTGGCACCATTCCCGGTGTTATCAGCGGTAACTTCGGTATGGGTGCCCAGGGTGTCCTGACCGATACCCCCACCATTACCTATGCGCCGCTGGCCGGCGAGCGATTCGCTCGCTCGATGATGATGCCACTGCCGGTGTCGGCGGTTCTGAACATTCTCCAGGGTGGCTATCCCGTAGACTTTGTGTTCCGTCTCGCAGTACAGTCGGTGAACGGTGTGGATAACCGCCGTGTCCAGCTACAGCATGTCCGGCCGGCCAACCCGGAGTTCTACGCCCTCCTCCGGGAACTCAATCGAGTCCAGGCATCAGGCGAAGTTGGCGTGCGGATAGAGAAGGACACCTCCGAAGAGAGGCTACAACTGATCTTCCGCCCCCGCATCGCTGCAGCCGTCGCAGAGTCGTTACGCAACATCAAGAACATACTGGGCCTGGATCCTGACACTCAGGCATTCCGGGTGACGTATGGGGTCGTGCCCGCGAACGACAAGGAGATCGCCTTCTTGACCCGATCGATCCTTGAGGTTCTCACCGACCTCTCCTCGCGCATCAAGGTGCCTGAGGCGCACGTGACAGAGCACCGGGTGGGGCCAACGCCAGAGGCTGACCTGGGACAAGAGGGACCGATCCCGGACTTGATCCGGATCACGAGCTCGGCTGACAGCCCGGATAAAGCCTTCGTAACCGCTCCCTATCGAGGCTACTGGTTCTCTATCGACGACCAAGACCTCCGCTCCAAGCGGCTGTTCACATTCCTCATGTTCCTCTTCACGTTCGTGGAGACACCGGGCAGTGGAGCCCCCCCGATCTTGACCATTCCGGCGAGCCGGTGAGACGACCCGTAGGGAGGTTTTCAGTGATGCGCAGGAGCACGGTGCTGGTGGTCATCGGGATGGCGTTCGTATTATCCGTGGGGTCGGGATCGGCCGCTCCCCAGGCAGTGGCCGAGGCCCTTCTACCGCTCAAGATTGGGTATCAATCGAGCTCTGCGGATGACTGGCTGTTGTTTGCGGCCCGGGACCTGAAGTTGTTTGAGAGAGTGGGCGTAGCTCCTGAATATACTCAGTTTGTCGCGGGGCCGCCGATGATCGAGGCCGCGAAGAGCAATAGGATCGACGTGGCCATAGTTAAGACCATACCGTTCTTGATCGGGCTCTCGCAGGGTGTGGACTGGGTTATGATCGGGATTTATTCGGAGGGGGCCTATAGCGAAGGCCTTGTTGTAGGGAAGGATAGCGGCATCGAGACGCCCGGGGATCTGAAAGGGAAGAGGATCGGGTATTTCAAAGGGTCAAGTGCCCATTACGGTGTGATAATGACCCTCCGACAGCACGGAATTCCTCGCGATCAAGTGACTCTGCTCGATATGCCGCCTGAAGAGCAGCTGGCCGCCTTAATGAACAAAGATCTTGATGCCGCGATGGTGTGGGAGCCATGGATTCAGAAAATGGTTCACGAGGCGAACGCGAGACTCATTGCAACAGAGGGAGACCTCGGCATCAACACGAATGTAGCGAGCATCAGTGTCCGACGCGAGTGGCTCCGAGACAACAGGGAGACGGCCGTGCGCTTCCTTCGGGCGCTGGTTATGGCATACGACGCCCTGCAAAAAGATCATAATGTCGCGATTCGCGCGGTGGCAGAAGAAACAGGGACCAAGAAGGAGTGGGTGGAGCAGATTTACCGAGATGCGCCGCCGCCCCACATACACTTGTGGGCAGATTCCCGGTATCTTTATTCGCTGGCTAAGGGGGCCGTATTTCATAGGAGACTGGGGTATGTGGCCAGATTCATGTTAGATGAAAAGGTCTTTCCCAAGGAAGTGGATATAGGTGACATCCTGGACGCGTCTGTCATCACCGAGGCATTGAGCACGCCGAAACGAGCCCAATGAGGAGGGACGTACAGTTTTCACAAACAAGATTTGTGCTGGAGTCTCCTAAATATTCAATATTCATTGTGGCTAAACTGTGGCAGAATTATCCTGTCCAAGCATGTTTGATCGGTTCATCCCATGCCTCTGACTCTGCTGTAAGTGATTGAAAACCAAACGATGAGACTAGTAGGTTGCGGGATCTTTGTAATCGCCGTCGACATAACGCAGGCCGCAGAATCCGAGGCGACCCGGCCTGGTTGAATCACAGTCGTAGGAAGGAACCATTTCTGCAGGAAGGCTGCTATGGAAACTGCCCTGCTCTACGACCGCCTCCAATTTACGTTCACCATCACCTTCCACTACCTCTTTCCCCAGCTGACGATGGGACTGGCCTTGCTGCTCCTCTACTTCCGGACACGCGCGCTCGTGACCGGCGATGACCATTATCAAGAAGTGGCGAAGTTCTGGACCAAGATTTTTGCCCTCAATTTCGCGTTCGGCGTCGTCACCGGCATCCCGCTGGAATTCCAGTTCGGCACAAATTGGGCCAAGTTCTCCACCTTCGCGGGCGGTGTGATCGGCCAAACCTTAGCGATGGAGGGCATTTTTGCCTTCTTCCTAGAATCGTCGTTCCTGGGCGTTTTACTTTACGGCGAAAAGCGTTTCAGCGTATTCATTCAGTGGATGGCGGCATTGATGATCTTTCTCGGCGCGTGGTTATCCGGCTATTTCATCATCGCGACCAATGCCTGGATGCAACATCCCGTCGCCTATGCACGTGCTCCAGATGGGCACGTGTTCGTGACCAGTCTGACCGGCCTTCTGACGAATCCGTGGATCGTCTGGCAATACGCGCACACGATGACGGCCTCCGTCGTGACGGCGTCTTGCGTCATGGCGGCCTTTGGTGCGTTATATATTCTCATGGGTATCCACATGCCCCATGCCAAAACATTCGTGCAGACGGGAGTCATTGCCGGCGCCATTGCCTGTGCGCTCATGATCTTTCCGACAGGAGACGGCAATGCCAAACAAGTCTTCGAGCATCAACCACTCAAGGGCGCGGCCTTTGAAGGCCTGTTCCAGACTGAGCGAGGCGCCGGTTTGATCCTCGTCGGGCAACCGAACATGGAGACCTTGACGATCGATAACCCGTTGGTGATTCCCAAGATATTAAGTTTTTTGATCTACGAGGAACTGCGGGCCGAGTTGAAAGGGCTCGATGCGTTTCCGAGGGAGCAGTGGCCGGACAATATCCCTCTGCTGTATTACGCGTATCACATCATGGCTGGTCTCGGAACGATCCTGGCGTCGGTGATGAGTCTTTCGCTGGTGATGCTGTGGCGTGGCTGGTTGTTCAAGGCAACATGGCTGTTGTGGCTGCTCCTCCTCTCCGCCCCCTTCCCCTACATCGCCACGACGGCCGGTTGGATGACGACAGAGCTCGGCCGCCAACCGTGGCTTGTGTACGGTCTATTGCGCACGGCCGAGGGCGCATCGCCCCTCGTGCACTCAGGCAATGTCTTGTTCACACTACTGGGATTCCTGGGCCTATACCTCTTGTTGGGACTGCTGTTTCTGTTTCTCATGGGTCAAACCATCCGTGAGGGGCCGATTCCACTGGTTCTGAAGACGGGGAGGCCGGCTCTTGCTGGAAAGGATGAAGGCCACGGGTACTGAGCATGGAGACATTTTGGTACATCGCAGTGACGCTGATGCTGGCCCTCTACATGGTGCTCGACGGCTTTGATTTCGGCGTAGGCATTCTCTATCCGTTTCTTGGGCGAAGTGAAGCGGACCGCCATGCGATGCACGACGCGATCGGCCCAGTTTGGAACGGGAACGAAGTCTGGCTGATCGGAGCCGGTGGGTTACTGTTCTTCGCGTTTCCCAAGGCCTACGCGGCCGGGTTTAGCGGTTTCTACCTCGCGCTGATCCTTGTGCTGTGGCTGCTCATGCTCCGTGGACTCACCTTGGAACTGCGGTCGCATGTGGACCATCCGCTGTGGCGACAGTTGTGCGACGTCATCTTTTCGGGCGCCAGTCTCTTGCTGGCCTTTGTCTTCGGGGCCGCGTTAGGTAACGTGATTCGCGGTGTGCCACTAAATCGCGAGGGCTATTTCTTCGTCGCGCTGTGGACCGACTTCTTGACGGGTCCAGAGCCAGGGATTCTGGATTGGTTCACCGTGCTCATGGGCCTCTCGAGTGTCGCGATCTTGGCCTTACATGGAGCCAACTACCTCGCGATCAAAACCGAGGGGGACCTCTATGCGAGGGCCGTGGCCACGGCAACACTGATGGGCTGGGTGGCGCTGGGCAGTGCGGTCCTGGTTAGGCTGGGGATCACGCTCGTACAGCCGAATCTGCTGCTCAACTATACCACCAATTCGGTGGGCAATATCCTTCCCGTCGGCGGAGCGATCGTCCTTGTCGTTATGCTCGTGCTCCGACGACGACACCAAGACGTGGCCGCATTCATGACCTCGAGCCTGCTCATCCTCGCACTGCTTGGAAGTGTCGCCTGGGGGTGCTATCCCAACATCCTGGTCGCGACGACGGACCCGGCATACAGCCTCACCATCTTCAACGCCAGCACCAGCGCCTATGGCCTGCAGGTCGGAGTCGTGTGGTTTGTCATAGGATTTGTGCTGATCATCGTCTACCAGGTCTATGCCCACTGGGCCTTCTGGGGGAAGGTTCCGATCACGGAGCAGCGGGCTGATGGCAGGTAGTGGCGCGTCTGTACCGGCACGTTTTCGGCGATGTCATTCTCCAAATCGACACAGATCCGTTCTGTTCTTCCTCCGCTCTGTCATAGAGAGCGCTGTTGCCTGGTTCAAACGCTGTTTCTGCTCACTGCAGTTTGGAAGAAAGGAGAATTGCCAGGATCCAACTCACGATGTTGTCGGTTGCGATCAGCTGCATCCTGTTGAGTCTGCCGACTTTAGCGTGGTGCACGGAAACGAACGCCGCCACGGGCGGCGCCCCAGTCCTAACCTTGGAGCAGGCGGTAAATTTGGCTATGCACGACAATCGTCCTCTGAAGACGGCCACCCTCGAAGTGGAAAAAGCCGAGGAAGCAACCGATGCCCTAGCACTGGACGGTTGCCTGCGCTCAATCCTCACGGCATAATTGATAGGTTTGAGTCTGAGGGGCGGCCCTATTAATAACGGCCGCTAATCGTACTAGAGAATTCAAGGACCCGAGCGCTACCGAAGTCGCAACGTGTCTTCTGTCTTGAACGTGCCCTCTCATATAATTTCTGCCTGAAACTATGATATTCCCCACCATAGTGTTCTGGTACCGTTTAGTTCACCCTGCGGGTTAGCCTCTTCCCCGCAT
>DATHTZ010000326.1:0-12260 GCA_035462675.1 Nitrospiraceae bacterium
TCATCAAGAGCCCGGATCCAAGACGAAGCCACATCGCAATACCCCGTTTGCCCTGAGGTCTTAGTGCCCCCACTAAGACAATCTTAGCAGATGGTATGGATTTTGACGGTCCAGCGCAGAGACAAAAAACAGGGCATGTTATTATTCTGACCGCCTCGTCCGCGCACAATCCTGTATTTAAGCGGGTTAGCAACCAATCTCTTGAGACAAAGTGGCATCGCTAAAATGAAATGGGTCGTCTACATCCTGGAGTGTTCGGACACCAGCCTGTATACCGGTATCACCAATGATCTGGAGCGGCGACTAGAAGAGCACAGGTCGGGCCGAGGCGCAAAATACACGAAACACCGAAGCCCGTTGAGGGTGCGGTATACCGAACATCGACGCACCAAAAGCGCCGCACTCACACGTGAAGCCGAGATCAAATCCCTAGCCCGGCCAGAAAAACTTGCACTCATCGCCGCTCAGCCCACAACCACACTTCACGGTTAAGAGCCTGTCCGACATGAACCGTTCTACTGCGGCGAACGATCCGCCACCATCTGCGTCGTGCTCGGCCCTGAAAAACCCTCAACGTATTCCAGTGAATACGCCTCCGGTTTTTCCGGGCCTGCGGCCTTGCATCTGGTCGTATCTCCTTCGCCTCGTCACAAAGGCAATGTCGGACAGACTCCTAGCCCTTCCATTTTCTCTACTGTGTGGAAAGCAAGCTGCGAAACTATTGTCCTTGCGCCACCAATCTGATCAATCATGAACGCAATGAGTACCGGTGCGACATAGATGAAACTCCTCGCACGCACGAGCCGATCAGAAAAGCCGAATGTACCGATTTTCCGGATCCTGCGCCGCGGGGATGAGTCGATCGAGCGCTGACACCGCACCGCTGTTCACTTTGCCATCGCCACTCGATACAATCACTATTGATGCGTCCATTCGTCTGCTACAGCGCCACCAATCTTCATGGTTACATTGCCGGACCGGCCCGAGAGATTGAGTGGTCCTTCACCGAGCCGGGTGATTAGAAACAAGAATCGCTGCACGCGGGACTTTTTTAACAAGCTGCTAGGAGGATGATATGTTCGGTCCAATCACACTCCCCTTCGGAGCCAAAATGCTGTTCAACACCGTCAAGCTCAAGCCCGGAGTCACATTCGAGGACGTTGAATTGGCCGTCGGTGAACTCTGCAGCGTCGTCAAGGGAACCTACGGAGGAGACAAAGGCGGATTCCTCGCTGGACAAGTGTTTAAGTTCTCCGGCTTTGTGTCGAACGAGGGATCCCTCACTGAATCCAGAACCGCCGACGACCATTATGTCATCGTGACCTATTGGCGCTCGTTTGAAGAGCACGAGCGATCCCATGCGGACGAAGTCTTCAACAACAAATTCACCGCACTGGCAGCCATGTGTTCCGACACCAAAGAACTAGGGTACGACATGCTGTGGCAAGGCGCCGCATGAAGCTGATCACGAAGGCAACCATCACCCCGCAGATTATCTGATCGGAATCTGAAAGAGCGCATCCGCCGCGCCGACAGACGCGGCGAGGACGGATCTGGTCGGATTATGTCGATTGACAGCTCGTCGAAGGCCAGACCTGCCGAATCTCTACCGTCTGCTGGTTGGATGTATTTCGCTCCCGGTGAATCCCGTTCACATCACGCTCGGTGGAGCAGCCTCCACATCCGAGACGCCCAAGGCAAGATGGAATCGCTTTGTGGCTCTCCCCCTAAGGCCACGCGGGAATAGGCTCCGCAGTATTGGGTGCAAGAGCCGATCCGTTTCTGATCTTCAGAAAGACCAGAACACAGTAATGGCGTAGACGCTGCGTCCTGAAGCGGCCGTCGACCTCATGATAAGCCGGATTCTGCAGGACGGAATGCTGCCCCCACTGTCGTGTGACGCTGACTGCGCGTGCCGGAGTTCCATTCTACGACTTTCCCCTCTGACCTCTTCTGCGACAGCTCCTCACCTCATGCTGAGGCATTTCACTACGTCTCGCGCTCGCTCATACAGATGAAGGTCAACCCTACCTGCGCACATCCTCACGAAAACACTTACGATGTATTCGGAGGTGCTCCATCAATCACATGGCATTCGTTTTGCTCATTGTCTTACTGTGGATAGGTGGAACAGGACCACGAAACCGTCGCTGCCGTCGTGCACCGAGCACGCTCCTTCCACTGACGGCCGGTCGGTGAAGGATGCCTGATCATTAGCCATCTCGGAGCGTCGCGCCTCGTTCCACTCCCCTGTTCTCGCGTGTAGTGATCGTGGAAAATCGGCCTGCGTGTATCTTTCATCAGGAGGGTGCGATGAATCAGATCAGAAACCTCTGGAGCCTCTCTGCTCTTGCGACAGTCATCCTCCTCACGGGTCTGTTCGCCGCCTGCGGCGGGGATGGGGGAGATGGTGGGGGAGGGGGGCAGCCGACCCCAGCTGCGATCTATCCACGGTTCGCCTATGTAGCCAATGCCGAGTCCGATACGGTCTCGCAGTACGTCGTCGATGCCGAGACGGGGCAGTTGCGCCCGAATGGCTATGTGAGCACGGGGGATCATCCCTCCACAGTCACTGTCGACCCGAGCGGCCGTACGGCCTATGTGGCGAACTTCCGTAGCCATACCGTCTCGCAGTACAGCGTTGGTTCGACGGGTACTCTCACGCCTTTGAGCCCCCCGACCGTGAGCGCAGGGACTGGCCCCCTTTTGGTTACCGTCGACCCGAGCGGTCGCACCGCCTATGTCGCGAACGCGGACAGCCATACCATCTCGCAGTACCGCATCAGCGCAACAGGCGCCCTCACCCCCTTGAGCCCGCCCACTGTGGGCACAGGGAATAATCCCTTCTCGCTCACCGTCGACCCGAGCGGACGCACCGCCTATGTCGCGAACCAAGGCAGCGGCACGGTCTCGCAGTATAGTATTGATGCAACAGGCGGCCTCGCGCCCTTGAGCCCGCCCACCGTGAGCGCAGAGGTATTCCCCACTTCCATCACCGTTGATCCAAGTGGACGCACTGTCTATGTGGTGAACCACGGCAGCAACTCCGTCTCGCAATACAGCATCGGCGCAACGGGTACTCTCACCCTCTTAAGCCCGCCCACCGTGAGCACGGAAGCTTTCCCCCTTTCCGTCACCGTCGACCCGAGCGGCCGCACCGCCTATGTGGCGAACGGGGACAGCGACACGGTCTCCCAGTACCACATCGGCGCAACGGGCGCCCTTACGCCCTTGAGCCCGCCTACCGTGAGCACAGGGGATCGTCCCACCTCAGTCACCGTCGACCCAAGCGGCCATACGGCTTATGTGGCGAACTTCCGTAGCCATACCGTCTCGCAGTACAGCGTTGGTTCGACGGGTACTCTCACGCCCTCTGCGACCATCACCCAGACAGTGGCCACGCGTAATGGCCCAAACTCTATCGCCATGACCAAGGGAACAAGCCCCGTGGTCTACAGGCCGCAGTGGGCCTATGTGGCGAACTACATCGGCAATACCGTCTCGCAATACCACATCGACGCGACGGGTGCCCTCACCCCCTTGAGCCCGCCAGCTGTGAGCACGGGGTTTAATCCCCATTCAGTCACCGTCGACCCAAGCGGACGCACCGCCTATGTAGCGAACTTGGGCAGCGACACGGTCTCGCAGTACCGCATCGGGGCGACGGGCACCCTCACGCCCTTGACCCCGCCGACCGTGAGCACGGGGGATAGTCCCCGTTCTGTCACCACGACCGGCACGATCGAGTGATGCATTCAAGAGGCACGGGGCAGGGAGAACGCGGATAGCAAGGCAGAGAAGGATGGCTCTGTGTCACAGGCCATGTCATGAATGGAAAGGGGGACAGCAATTGTCTCGCATGGTTACTGCACGCTTTCGCGACGAACCGTCATGAATATTAGAGGCTACGCCATCGAGGGACTGTTGACCGGGCCTCTCCATCGGCGTAGCATACTGTCCTGACGTTCCAGTGACGGGCGCTGCTGATTCATCCGCACGCTCCAACTCGTCATCCCGCGGACGGAAATCGCACAGCCCCCCTCACTCCTACGCCGCATTCTTACTAGAGAGCATCACCGATCGGATACGGATCCTTTAGCCCGCATGATTCATGACGGTTCGTCGCGAAAGCGTGCAGACGCAAAGCGAGATGGGCACTCGGAGCTGTAAGGCCCTGAGGCATACTCGTGCAGTATGTCGAAGGGCTGAATGGCGAGGCTGCCCGTCGTAGCCGCGTATCCGCGATTGCAGCAGAACCTTCATGAATCATGCGGGTTAGAACGGGGGTCCCCATGGTGACCGTCAGCAGCCGAGTCTTCCTTCCCTTGTTGGCACCGATCCTTGTGCCAACTGTCTGCTCCATACTTGCATCTGACCCCATTCAGGCCGGTGAGAATCCGTCCTTCCTGCTGGCTACCGCCGTGCCTACCGAACGTCTCGCTCCGCCGCTCACCTGGCTGGATGACCTTGAGCACAGGCTGACAACGTACTTCACAAAGAAATATCCCGGATACGATTTCTCCCCATATGCGCATGAACTGAGCCGCATTCGTGACGCGGCCAGACTGGGTGACCGATGGGGCGCCAAGCGGGAGATGGGAGTATTTCTCAACATGCTGACGATTCGTGCCTATGGTCTTGGGGATGATGCGGCCGAGGAATTGGCCCTGCTTTCGCAACAAATCATGCCGGAGCAGGAGTTCGGCATTATCTACCCCGGATCGGAAACCGAACCGCCGACGGAAGGAGGGCGCACCTGAAATAGCAGTGAACGTCCAACTTAGTGGAGGGTCTGATCATGACTTCGCATACACCCGTCACTGACCGCGTTCTCGGAACAGTCCAACGCGCGCATGGATGCGATCTGGATACCTTGACAAACAGTCTCTCCGATCTGTCCTGGGGCCAGGTCTTTCTTGAAGTCGATCGATTAAGCCGAGAAGGCCAGGTGCTGGTGACGCGCGACACCGAAGGCCGTTACATGATCCGGCTACCGGATCACACCAGAGTGCCGGCGACCCATCACTCCCGTCCCTGATCAACGAAAAGATCGCAGGGAATCGCGAAGTAGCATAAGGGAACAGGCCCTATTCGTACCAGGAAACCGTGAAGCGTAAGACGCGAACGGTAGACGTAGGGTTGCCGAGCACCCTTCTACCAAAACAATTCACGCTGAACGACTCATCTCTCATGGATCGCTAGTGGGCTGGTGTGAAGTTTCAAGAAATGAATCGTTCGTATCTGTTATGCTTGAAATTGTGAGATCAATAGAATAGGGAGGGCTGAAATTGGCTGAATGGGTGACGTACAAAAATCATCAGATTAAGGCATGTTCCCAACATCTCGGAGAGAACCGATGGACGCCAAAGGCGCTAGCATGGCTCTCAGGGGGCGGTCGAGCGCCAATGAAAACTCTACAGGGAGAATTGCATGAGATCCGCAATACGGAAAATAAGGCAAATGAGATTGCTCTAGGGAAAGCCAAGAAATGGGTAGATCAGCATCAATAGGTTGAAACTGATCCACTACCCGCGACTTCCGACTGACCCACCACCAACAGTGCCGTACCCACGACGTCGCACGCTACCTCCGACACATCAACGCGATGAAGCGCCAGTTTGCCCGGCTGACGGCTGCCGGCTCGCAGCTCCGGCTCATCAGATCTTTTCAGCCGAAAGTGGCGTCGCAATAGATTCGAGCGACCGACCCTCTGCCTTCACCCCCAAGAACAGTTCGACGAGTGCGCCCACGAGCATTAGGCTGGCCCCGAATAAGTAACCGTAGAAAATACTCGTGGCGGACGTTTCGATCAATATGCCGTACAGCCATGGAGCGACGATCCCCGCTCCCTGCGCCACCACGAAGAAGAACGCAATGGCCATCGCGCGAATCTCCAGAGGAAAAATCTCGCTGACGGTCAGATAGGCCGCGCTGGCTCCCGCCGAAGCAAAGAAGAATACACACGACCAGGCCAACGTTTGAGTCACGGAGGTGAACGCGCCTTGCACAAACAGATACCCTGTCACAGCCAGCAGGCAAGCGGCGGCGGCATAGGTGAGGCTGATCATCGGCTTACGACCGACGGTATCGAAGAAGCGGCCGAGCAACAGCGGGCCGAGGAAGTTGCCGAGCGCAAACGGCAGGATGTAGAAGCCGATGCTGCTGCTTGGCACGTCGTAGAACTTCGTGAGCACGAAGGGGTAGGTAAACGAAATCGCGTTGTACATAAATGATTGGGTGGTCATGAGCACGATGCCGAGTATCGTACGCCTTGGATACTTGTTGAAGAGCTGGCGGGCTACGGTGCCCAATGTCACATGTGGCCGGGCATGAACAGTGATCGAGCCTTCGACAATCGGCAACGAGGTCAGTCCGTTATCGCGCGTGATCTCCTCCTCGATGCTGGAGACCACCGCTTCTGCTTCCTCCACCCTTCGATGGGTCATGAGCCAGCGGGGACTTTCTGGGATGATTCGCCGGATCAGCACGATGCTGACACCCAGAACAGCTCCCAAGCCGAAGCACAGGCGCCACCCCAGATATTCCGGGATAATATGTGGGTTCAGCAAAACAATTGTGAGCAGCGCACCGGCTGCCGAGCCCAGCCACCAGGTACCGTTGATCGACAGGTTGGTGTAGCCACGCCATCGTGCAGGGATGAGTTCGTCAATGGCGGAATTGATCGCCGCATATTCACCGCCAATGCCTGCGCCTGTCAAAAAACGGAAGAGCATGAAGCTCCACAGATTCCAGGACAGTGCTGTCAGGACCGTAGCGACCAGATAAAGCAGAAGTGTGAACATAAACCACTTCTTCCGCCCCTGCCGATCGGTGAGGTAGGAAAAAACGATGGCCCCTAACACAGAACCGGCCAAGTAGGCCGATGCGGTGAGCCCGACTTCGGACTCCGTGAGATGCAACGTGGTGTTATGCGTGAGGATAGGACCGAGTGCGGCGACGATGGATACCTCAAGTCCATCCAGCAACCAGGTGACGCCGAGAGCAGTCACCACGAGCCAATGCCATCGCGACCAGGGCAAGCGGTCCATCCGCTGCGGAATGTTGGTGGTGACGGGAGCACTCGACGCACCAGGCATGTTCAATCCTATAACCGATTGAACCTGGCATGACAAGCGAGCTGTCGATGCGCTCTCAACGACGAGTACGACTTCCCATACTGGAGATTACCCCAATCGCTGACATTTTCTTGCTTGACCCCAGGAGAAGTTGGTCACAGCTACGCTCTGTCTCGTTAGTCACTACAATCGGTCCAACCCTCTCCTCTTTCGCGATTCTCTTCACGAGGGACTAGCCCAACTGCCCTCCCCCGCGCGCATCGGGGAAGTACATTCTGATTGTGCGGCCTCAGCGAACAAGAAAGATGGTCGGGTACGTCATGCGATTCCCTGACCTCGCTCCTAACCCGCATGATTCATGACGGTTCGTGACGAAATCGCCTGGTCTCCACTCGAGATAGGCACGGGAACAGCATGGGAGGTCCGTATACTTGAAATAGTATGTTGACCCATCGAGCGGCGGACCCACCTGCCTGGACTCTGGACTAACCGCGTCCAGGTGTGTCGCCACCGCGCTTGCGACGTCGAGCGCCCTTTGCATATGAGTGAGCACTATTGATCAGACTGGACTACTTGATTGAGCTATTATCACCTGAAAAATTTGCGATCCATGTTTATTGAACACGGCTTGCCAGACTATTTCATGTGGCATGACCGTGAACGGAAGAAGGAGGTACACGATGGCGGAAAAATCATGCGCGAACCCGCGTTGCACGTGCCCGGCAGAACCAGGGAAGGAATTTTGTTCGTCTAATTGCCGGGAAGCAAGAACAGGCACTCCCTGTTCCTGTGCCCATCAGGGGTGTGGAACTAAGCGTCAGTGAGGTTAAGCCTCCACAGCGCACGCAACATCATGAGAGATGACGAGGTGAGTATGTCGTGTTTGAAACATCAATACAGTAGGGTTCCCCCCTCACTCTCTACCAAATGGTGGTCCGTGAAGGCCACTCGACTTGTGGCCATCGCAACCCTTATCTTCCTTCCCGTATTCGCCGTTGCCGCCGATCTACTCCCGCCTGCCCAATTGCCTGAGAGCGGCAGCGGACCGGCTCCCGGCATCACCCCCGAGAAACCGTCAGAATCTGTTGTTCCGGCAATCCCTCCGTCCCGTATAGATCCGGGTATCCAACACGCGCCTGAGAGGCGCGGAGATCCTCGCGGCTCTGTGACTCCCCCCAACCTCGATCCTAGCATTTCAACAAATCCTGACTTGGGGCTTTCCCCACGCGAGAGCATCAATCCCCCCGGTGGAACGAGACCTCAAGGAATGCCCGGTGCCAAGTAACGAATGGACTGATTGACCCACAATAGTGAAACTGAGCCACTGCGAAGTTGGGGAATCGCGTTAATCTGGGAGTCATCATGGTTCACATCGACGCATACAGACCGGCGGTCAGCACCGTGTATGCTCGAGAGGTCGCTCCCAATGAATCTGAAGACATGCCTCGTTCCAAGCAAGAGAATTTATTCACAGCGGATGGTCACAGGCAGGGCGAGCTGACCATGGATTCCCCTTGCCCATCATTGTCAGGGCCGATTCTCACACCCGACCCGCCGTTACCCCCCGATCCGTCGCCGTTTCCCGGCCCTCCATTGCCTGAACCGGTCCCCACGCCTAAACCGCCCCAGCCGCCCGATCCGTCGCCATTTCCCGGCCCACCGATCACAATATGCCAGTTCACCCACCGACCTACTAACCTGCATTATTCATGACGGTTCGTCGCAAACATCCCAAATACATTCTCGTGAGGCGTGTCTCGTTGGGGAGCGGAGCTGATAGCTAATGGCTTACAGCACGAACAAGGGCAATTCTATGTTTATTCTACAGGCATGCTATCGGACATTAGCCATACGCTCTGTTACTCAGATGAGAGACGCGAGTCGCGTTGATCCGGTTGCTAGTTCTTGGCTGAGGCGATTTCCGATACCAGATGTATGACTTCCGACTCGGCCAGGCCTCAATCTCGCTTTGGATTGCCGGAACGCAGGAGCTTGTCGCCCAATCCGACCGCTAGATTGCGGTAGATGCTGACGCCGATGTCGGGGCGGCGACGGATGAGAGCCGCCAGGTCGTGCTGAAGTAATTCACCCGCCTCCACGTGACCCTCTGCCGTGGCCGTGCGGAGTGGGGCCTGGCTGAAAGGAGCGAGACTTCGCCACACGTTTCCCCGGTGTGGATGGTGCCAGGCCAGACCGGCGATCTGAGGTATCTGGCCCATGGTCGCATAGCAAGGGATGGCGGTTTCCGCAGCGAGAGCGCCACTCCTCCGCTCGCTCGTTTGACGTGGCGTCTCACTGCGCGCATCGGACGAGCACTATCAATCGATCCATCCAAGCTTGCAACCTTCTCCCCTAGCCCGCAATATTCATGATGCTTCGTCGCGAAATCGCTGAGCCGCGTCGCGAGAGCGGCGCGCGGAGCCCTGAGGACCTGAAGCGTACTCGTGCAGTACGTTGAGGGTCCGAGGGGGGAGTCCGCCGACCGAAGGCTCGTCGGAGCAGCGGATCGGCGATTGCAGCAGAAGTATTCATGAATAATGCGGGCTAGAGGGCGGGCTGTTTGGTCTCCCACTGCGCGCGTTCAACGAGGGCCTTCGGATGCCGCGCGTTGCGTGAGCACAGGAGACCAACAGGCTGCCTTGTTTCCTCTCTATTCGAATAACCTCTTCACCCCCGCCTTAATCTGGTCCAGCCCTTCGCGCAAGTCAGTCTCAAGAACATCGGCCTTGGCCTGCACCACCACACGCTTGGCCGTGACCTGATTCTTGAACAACACCAACTTGGTGAGTAGCTCCTGCTTCGTCGACTCCAGCGTGACTTGCTGCTTGGCTTTCTCGATCTCAAATCGGCCCTTAAGCACCTCGAACTCGGCTTCGAGCGTGGTCGTCCGATCCACAAGATCCTCCCAAACTCTTCCCGATTCGAACGTGGCCCCTTTCAGTTTCTGCTCCGCAACGGATTCGAACTCGTTCAGGGCTTTGAGAATCTTCGCCCTCTGCTCCTCGAACGTGTCGCGGGCGTCTGCCTTGCCGAGGGCCAATTGCACTTGAAGATGTTCGAGCTTGGCCTGCACCTCTGTCTTTGCCTGCTCTGCCATCTCCTTCGACTTCTGCACGTCGACCTGGACCTGCTTGAGCAGATCTCGCAACTGTTGCTTGCGCTGCTCCAGCCGTTGCAGAATCTGTTGCGGCGTCTGAGTCAGTTGCGCCTCCAGCGCCAGCGCCTGGTGCTCCAACGCATCCAACTGCTTGTCGAACGAGGCTCTGAGTTCCTTGATTCGCGACATGGGATCCTCCTCTGTGTGAAATGGAATTTACAACCCGGCTACGTTTTGCCCAGGGTGGCATAACATCGTCGCCAAAAGCAGCGAAGAGAGAGTCCTCGCAACGACCCCTTTTTTCGGCAAGAAACCAAGAGACAGGGCTACGGAGTCTTCGCGCAGCGGAACCCATAGCCGAAATGCCGGTTCGTCGGCTGGGCAGCGAACCGATGCGCAGAACGCAGAAACTCAGGAACGTAGAGCCAGGACCCACCCCGCACCACTTTAGCCTCACCAGTTGTCGGCCCTATCGGATTTCGCCGCGGGCTGTTCTTATAATAGTCATAGTCATACCAGTCGCTGACCCATTCCCAGGCATTCCCGGCCATGTCATAGATGCCATAGGGGCTCCTGCCCTCCTCAAAAGACCCTACCGGGACCAAAGCCAAATGGTTGTTCCATTCTTTTCTTCCATAATTTGCGTGGAGCCGCGTGGGCGCCTCGTTCCCCCAGGGATAGATGCGCCCATCTATCCCCCGCGCCGCCTTCTCCCACTCGGCCTCCGTCGGCAACCGCTTGCCGGCCCACTTGCAGTACATGACAGCATCCTCCCAATCCACGTTTACGACCGGACGTTTCAGATGTTGGGGTTGATTCATGATATGCCAGTCCGGTGGCTCCTCCATGTCTGTCGCCTCCAGATACTTGGCGTACTGTCCTACTGTCACCTCGTACTTGTCCATATAGAAGGCATTGAGGTAGACATTATGTGCAGGCTTTTCGTCGTCTGCCAGATTGCTCCCCATCGTGAACTCCCCTGCTCGCACCAATGCCATCGGCACCTCTTGCGTACCAGCCTGCCTTTCCCCTCCCGTCAATCTTTCTGGCCTCAGCATGTTCGGCGAGCCAGTCGATCGCCGCTGTGGGAGTTGCGCTAGCAACCGTTGATAGACTGTCTGCTGCTCATCGTTGAGGCCAATCTCGTTGGCCGTATCCAGAGTGTCCTCCGCCTGCTTCATCCTGCCTGGCGAAGCCTTCCCGCCTGCGATCAGGTCCTTCGCTTCGTCCAACAACCGCCATGCCTTCGCTTCGTCCAGCAACTGCCACACCTTCGACTTACTTAACCGTGGTTTAGCCGACCCAGTCACTGTAGATGTAGCGTCCAGTTGCAGCGATGTCTCGTAATGTTCTTCCGCGCAGGCCCAGGCTTTCAATCCCCGACAGGCCTCAGCCAAGTAGAAATGCGCGTGTGGATTCGACGGATCTTTCTTCACGCCGGCTTCCAACGCTACGCGCGCCTCCGAATACTGTTTTTTCTTTAGTAGTTCCGTCCATTTGGCAAATTCCTTTTCGCCGGTATGGGCGGCCAGAGCAGTCATGGTATTCGCGGTCGTCCCCGACCATATGAAGAGACACAACATGGTTAGCATCTTTACCATCTGCCTCATGGAAACTCCTCTCTCAATTGTGAGACCCCCGTGGATTCGACTTCGCTACTGGCACAGATCACAAGTCGTGACAAGGCGGGCGAGCGTACCAGAAAACGAAAACGGGGTTAATGGGCTCACCGGTTCCCTCGTTGCGCTCGTCGAACGACCGCTGCGATGCTCCCTCCCAGATTCCTCGTTATCTCTCTAAGGATTGGGGCTGATTGATCTTCCGCTGCCCGCAACTTTTTCCCTCACCCTACCTCCGATTGCGTCGCAATCGATTTCCCGAGACATGCCATTAGCTCAGGCGAGGATCCTCAGATTCGCTCAACCTCATTAATAAGGGAGAGGCCGAGGCTGCCCTTTACTGCGTCCGTCGAACGAGCACAGTTTCACCGTGCGTGTTCTGCGAGCAAGAAGGGCATCTGGCTGCTCCCTTCCCCCTCCTCTGCTCCGCAAGTAAGGGATCGGCATGGGTGTCATTCCCCCTTTTCT
>DATHTZ010000327.1:0-4542 GCA_035462675.1 Nitrospiraceae bacterium
TCTCTGTTTCACTGCCAGTGAGGTGCAGATGCCAGAAGTTTCTTCTCCCCTCGAACCTCTCGTATATCGTATTGGTGAACAGCTTGCCCGTCTTTCTGCCGGGCGAACTCCGACCCTCTTTGAGGGCCGCTGGTGGTCGCACCAGGCCCTCAACCTGGCCATGCATGACAGTCTTTTCAAGGCACAGCTGTTTCGATTCATCGATGTCCTGCCCTCGGTCACAAACGACGAAGATGTGGTCAGGCTAGCTCGCGACTACTTAGGTAATGGAGACACCGCACTCTTCGGCAGCCAATGGGGACTCAAAGCACTTTCCGCCACCAGCTTAGGAGCTCGGCTCAGCGGCAAGGCGATCAGAAGCCAGGTTGAACATATGGCACGTACCTTTATTGCCGGAGCGACGGTCGAGGAAGCAGCGCCGCGGTTGACCGCGCTGTGGCAGCAAGGACGAGCCTGGTCGGTCGACTTGTTGGGCGAGGCCACCATCAGCGATCGTGAAGCGGACCGGTACCGCGATCGCTGTATGGAAGCCCTCAATCTGCTCGCGCGCGAGGCGGCCTCGTGGACTTCCCTTCCCTTACTGGAGCGGGACCATCTTGGGCCGATACCGCGGGTCCAACTCTCCATCAAAATCTCCGCCCTCTCTCCACATCTCGACCCGATCGATCCGGAAGGAAGCTACGATTCTGTAGCGGCTCGGCTTCGACCTATTCTCGATCTGGCCATGCGGCTCCCCGCGTCGTTGATTTTCGATATGGAACAAGCTGATACAAAAACCTTGCTGGTGGAGATCTTTACCAAACTCTTCGCGGAGCCTTCCTACAAGGACTATCCCTATGCGGGTCTCGCGTTACAGGCTTACCATCGGGATACAGCACGCGATATCGAAGGGCTCCTGGCCTGGGTCCGCTGGCGCGGGGCGCCTATCGCAATTCGGCTGGTAAAAGGAGCCTACTGGGATTCGGACACGATTCGCTATCGGCAACGAGGCTGGCCCGTTCCTCTCTTTGAGCACAAGGTGGAGACAGATGCCAACTATGAGTCGCTCACATCTCTCTTGTTATCCCAGTCATCGCTCATACGACCGGCCTTCGGAACGCACAATCTCCGAACACTGGCTTATATCGAAGCGGTTGCAGATTCGTTCAGGCTCCCTCCTGAAACCTGGGAATATCAGATGATCTTCGGCATGGCTGAGCCCTTTCAACATGCGGTTGCGCAGCAGGGGCGTCGATTGCGACTCTATACTCCGGTGGGTGAGCTACTTCCAGGCATGGCCTATCTCGTACGGCGGTTGCTGGAAAACACCTCGAACGAATCATTTCTCCGCAAGGAGTATGTGGAATCTCAACCGTTGGGCAGGTTGTTGGCTCCGCCTTTGCCAGAGGGGCTCTATCAACAGCCTCCCCTCGTATCTCATCACGCCGGTGTCCAGGAGTTTCGAAACGAACCACAGCGGAATTTTGCAGAGGCCAACAGCCGAGTGGCGATGCAGCAGGCCATAACGACCGTGCGGTCACTACAGGGCCGGCAGTGGACTTCGTCAAGCGAGGAGCTGCGCCTGACAGGACCTCTCATCGAGTCCCGCAATCCCGGACGTCCGGATGAAGTCGTAGGTCGGTTGCCCAGCGCGAGTTCGACGGATGTCGAAAAGGCGGTGCGCCGGGCGACTCAGGCATGGGAATCCTGGCGCAACACAACAACGGAACGACGAGTAGACATCATGCGTGCCGCCGCATCGCTTATGCGAGCCCAGCGCGATGAGTTAGCGGCATGGGAGATTGTGGAATGTGGAAAGCCCTGGAGGGAGGCGGATGCGGATCTCGCGGAAGCGATCGACTTCCTTGAATATTATGCGGCAGACTGGCGCAGGCTCGCGCCCCCAAGACGGTTAGGGCAAGATCCTGGTGAGCTGAACCAGAGGCTTTATAGCCCTCGCGGAGTGACGGCCGTCATCGCCCCGTGGAATTTTCCGCTAGCGATTCCCACCGGCATGGTGACGGCAGCGCTCGTGACCGGGAATCCCGTGATCTTTAAACCTTCTGAGCGTTCGCCAATGATGGGGTATTGGCTCACGGAGATCTTGCGGGAGGCTGGTGTGCCTCAAGAGATACTCTGTTGTCTGCCGGGCGGACCTGACATCGGTCGCGCGTTGGTGTGCCATCCCGATATTGCCACGATTGCTTTTACCGGTTCGAAAGACGTGGGGCTCGCCATTCTCAAAGACGCCGCTACTTTGCTGCCGGGGCAGCAGGTGGTCAAGCGGGTGCTGGCGGAGATGGGAGGGAAAAACGCAATCATCGTGGATGAGACGGCGGATCTCGATGACGCGATCACCGGAGTGGTCTCATCGTTCACCGGCTATGCGGGACAGAAATGTTCCGCCTGTTCGCGAGCAATCGTGCATGCGGCGATCTACGAGAGTTTTCTGGATCGTCTCAAAGAGGCGGTGCTGAGTCTGAAGGTCGGAAATCCGGAAGAGCCCGGCACGCAAGTTGGCCCGGTGATCGATCGTCGAGCACAGTCGAAGATTCAGGACTATATCGAGATTGGGAAGAAAGAAGCGCGCCTGCTGGTGGAAGGAACTGTGACGGGGCCGGGCTGGTCGATCGGCCCGACAGTCTTCGCAGATGTGGCGCCGACACACCGCGTAGCCCAGGAAGAAATCTTTGGACCGATCCTTTCAGTGATGAAAGCTGCGTCCTTTCAGGACGCGCTGACCCTGGCGAATTCGACGGCCTACGGACTCACCGGCGGAGTCTATTCGAGAAGCCCAGCCAATTTGGAACTGGCACGGCAACGGTTCGATGTCGGGAATCTCTATCTGAATCGCCCGATCACGGGCGCACTAGTCGGACGTCAGCCGTTTGGGGGCCATCGACTCTCCGGAGTCGGAGCGAAAGCCGGAGGGGAAGATTACCTGACGCAATTCTTGGTCACTCGCGTTGTCAGCGAGCAGACCCTCCGTCGAGGGTTCGCGCCGCCCGAGTGAGGCCTTCGGTGTCTTGCTCTCGAACGACTCTAGTTCTTCCATGATATCCGTGACCACGCCCCGGTCTTCCAACTCCGAAAGTTCCTGGCGCTCGACATACTTGACCAAACCTACGCCCTTTGCAAACCAGGCAATCATCACATCGGTCCCGATGGCTGACTTTTTTACGCCGGAGAGATGAATCTGCATGTGCATGCGTGCTTCAACCTTCACGGCATCTTTGAAGGTACCGGCCGGTACCGTAACTGACTCCTGCCCCAGCACTGTGGCATCGCCCTGCGCATCGGCCTTTTCGTTGATGCCGTCACGATCCAGATCGCTGCCGAAGTCCAGGTCCTTGCGGTTGAATTGCGGGAAGGACGACGAGACCTTCATCGGGAACCGCACAATTTGATAGGGCACGAGTTGTTTTTCAAAGGGCGTGCCCGGCTCTGAACCGTAATAGACGATGCCGACGCTGTCGCGCCGGTAGAAACTATCCATTGGGCCATGGTTGCCTGGATTGGCATCGTGGAATACGGTGGCTGTCATGCCCTTAATAACTTTTGTCCCGATGACCGAAGACACGTTGGAGAAAAACTTATGTTCGATCGTTTGCAGAGGCCCTTCAGTAATCTGGCCACGATAATGCCACTCAGTCCCGATCTGATCGGGGAAATAATCGGCAGACTGGGCAATGATGCTGGTATCTTCCCCTGCGAAAAGCGTTGACCAGGGGACACAGCTGAGCAGCATAACTGTGCCCGCGATGACAGTCCATCGGCATCTTGGTTTCTTCAGCAGCATGCGTCTAGTCCTCCACTGATTGAACGATGCGATGACCGTACCATAGGAATCCTGGAAGCGGCAAGGGAAGGAGACCGGCACGTCTAGCCCGCATTATTCATGACGGTTCGTCGCGAAATCGTTGAGCCGCGTCGCGAGACCGGCGCGCGGAGCCCAGAGGACCCGATGCATACTCGTGCAGTACGTGGAGGGACCGAGGGACGAGCCCGCTGGCCGAAGGCTCGTCGTAGCAGCGGATCAGCGATTGTAGCAGAAATGCTCATGAATAATGCGGGCTAGAGGCTTGCCTTCCCTCGATATCCCACCCATAATCCTCTGGCAGGATGTTGAAAAAGCCCGCCAGCTTCGTTCTCGCATCGTTCAGACCTTCAACGTACCCAAAGGGTACGCCTCGGGCCTTCACTCGCTGCGGCCTTTCTGGAGGAGCTTTTTGAACATCCTGCAGAGCGGCTGCTTTTTCCCCGGACCGTTCAATCGCATGCTAGATAACGGGGTATATGAGGTATATATAGATGACTAAACCAGCTAGCCACTTCTCACATGCGGTGTTGGTGACCGGCGCGTCCGGAGGGATTGGTCGAGCGATCAGCCAGACCTTTGCGGCGGCCGGCTGGTCTGTCGGGGTCCATTATTATCGAAATAAGACAGCGGCCGAGAACACACTTGCGCAGGTGGTGGATGCCGGTGGAACAGGAGCGCTCTACGAAGCCGATATTCGTGAGCCGCATACGGTCCAACAGATGGTGGAAGCCTCTTGCCGCCAG
>DATHTZ010000328.1:0-2391 GCA_035462675.1 Nitrospiraceae bacterium
CGGTGGAGTTGAGAATTTCCTGCTCCGGCGGATTCTCTCTCACACACAACACATCAGTTTTCTTTACCCCACTTTTGTGTATTCTGGATGTCCGTCGGGTATCCATGCGGTAACTGTCTCTCTGACAAACGTATGGAAACAGCGGGGGAGATGACCGAGTACCTTCGCTTGCAAAGCAAAGTCCTCTTCACTCGCCCGGAGCCCATGCTTCTGAAAGAACTTGTACATGAGCTTCAGATCCTGGACCAACCAGCTTGGCAGCGTGTGCCTAGCCTTTTCTCCCCAGACCTCAAGATCATTTCCGCCGTACCGGATTTCGCGTCCGAGGGAACGACTATAGATGTCCGCCATATCCTGCCCGATCAACACTTCTACGCCGATCAACGGGTAACAGTGAAATTCGTGCCCTGTTTGGGTGAGGGTCGTGACCACGGCATCCGCGATATCGCGCACATCGACGCGATTCATGCCGATGTCTCCGATCGGCTGCGGATAGACCCCTTCCTCTAGAATCGACTCACGATAGAGCAGATCGTTCTGAAAAAAGTTATTGGCCATGATCAGCGTGAATGCCATACCTGAATGTCTGAGTGCCTGCTGGATCTCCATTTTGGATTTGAAATGGGGAATGTGCGGAGCCCGCTCCACATGATAAACCGATAGATAGACGAGGTGTCGAACACCGGCGCGTTTTGCTGCCGCTACGGTCGCCAGTCCATCCTCTGTCTCCGTCGGGCTGAGCGGTGAGATCAGACACACGCGATCGATCCCTATCATCGCCCAGCGCAGAGTATCCGGCTTGTGCAAATCTCCGATGATGCCGCTGGCTCCAAGCGGGAGGACATCGGCTTTTTCAGCCGAGCGGGTGAGGATGTGTACCTGTTCTCCTTTAGCCACAAGACCCTGCACCACATGACTGCCAACCAATCCGGTCCCGCCAACCACAAGAATGTTCATCGCGTCATGCCTCCTTCGTTGCAGCAACCTACCAAGCCGAGCATGTGCCGGATGAATTCTTTGGTCCGCACCCCATCACCCCCTTCCAGGACAATCGACCACACGTTCCCTCGTTCAACTCCATCCGTCAGTCCACCCCTTTCACGAGGTTCCGCACCGATTCTTTCTATTGCCCGTTATTGTGGATCACGCCGTTCACCCAACATGTCTTTTTTCAGGGAGTACGTATGTCGCACCTGTCGTACAGACCGGCGTGTGACCGGCAGCCGGATCTGGTTCTGCAAGATCACGGGATCGACACGGTGTCCGCATTGCACGCAGCGGAGGGCCTCGATGTCGTGTTCAGCGGTATTATGCAAGTCGTAGTACCACTCGGTCACGAGCAGGCCTGCGCAACGAGCACAGCATCTCGTAGAGAGCTGCGTGCTCGCCGAAAAGGGCTGATTGACATGCCCACTTCCGCCTTCTGACACAGACCCGCCCCAGATTGATTCTTTTAACTCTGTTTTATGTCCCATGATTCAGGCTCCAGGTTGTCGGGTATCGTTACATACGCGTGGCGCCCACGCCTTACTTTTTGTCCTTATGAATGTCGATGACCTCTTCCCTGTCATTCACTTCGATCGTGACCTCAGTGCCGACAGCGATATCCCTGAACATCCGGCTCTCGGGTCTGAGTCTAAAACCCCTTTCCCCTCCAGACGTCGACAGCGTCATCTGGGACGTACCGTTATCAATCGATGCAAGCGTACCAGTGATGAAACGAGGAGCCTTGCCGGGTTGTCCTTTCGGACGGGCATCCATGACCATATTGCCTTCGTTGACCCAGAGTGTCATTTCATCACCGACTTTGGGGGCACTATGGCCGTGGCGAACGGCCGCCGCTTCGGTCAGCGTGAGCGTGGCGCCCGTAGGTGTCTTGACGGTATAGAGACCGGATTTCACCTCACTCACCACCCCCTCGACCTTTTGATGGCCGGATTTCATATGAGCGACCTCTTCGGGGTCCGCCGGATCCGAGTGGGCAGCCAGAGGGGTCATCAGCAGGACGGCGGGTATGATAAAAAGCGAGAAGATCGGAAATATTTTACGAAGCATGGTATCCCCCCATTGTTTGATTAGCCTCTTCATCGCTCATTCTACTGGGATCAGCATGCCGTGAATGTATAAAATGAGACATACTTTCCCCTCTCTTCTATTCACACATCCGGCTCAGGGCAACCAGAACATCTCCACACGATTTCTGGATACGTCCCCTTCGAAATCGTCTGTGTGCAATCCTCACATTAGGCCATAGTTCTGTTTTCCACTGCTTCTTTTGGCTCCATTCTTCGTTCCGTGAGTCAGTCTCTCGGTTGTTGGTTCGACGCGATGTGCTCTGGTGTCCTTGTCGGTAGTGGCACTCTAGTTCCATCACATGATCGGTCCATGAAG